>CAWUMP010000136.1:0-7025 GCA_963923385.1 uncultured bacterium
TCGCACAACGATCCTCGCTGAAAGCCAGCAGATCGTGGTCTATTCTTGGGGGGGTAGTCATAAAAATATTTTGCTATGCCATGCATGGGGAGGCCGCGGAACACAGTTGGCTAAGTTCATCGAACCATTGGTACTTGCTGGCTACCGCGTGGTTGCCTTTGATGCACCTGGCCATGGCCGCTCTAGTGGCAAGCGAACCGACATGATGGAGTACTCAGCCACCATTCAAGCGCTCGATCAGCACTTCAGCGGTTTTGATGCGCTGATTGCCCACTCATTTGGTGCAGGTAATGCCGTATTTGCGGTATCGAGATTTCGCCTCCAAACAGCAAAGATTGTGCTCATCGGCTGCTTTTCTCACGGTAAATGGATCATTCAACGCTTTGGCGAAATTCTAAATATCCCTTCAAAAATTGTTGCCAACATGTGCCTAAGTTTGGAACGCAAATACAACGGACAATTACATTGGGATAAATTAGATATTGTCGAGATGCTTCAAAAGTGCCGCATTCCCGCACTGGTTGTACATGACAAAGATGATCGAGAGATTCCGTACGAACATGCGGAAAAATTTCGACGCATCGAACAACATATCTGGTTTCACGATACGCGTAAGCTTGGGCACCGGCGAATCATCCAAAACCCACTTGTCATCGATCGCGTGGTTGCTTTCATAAAAAACTAACCGTGCATTGGGTTGCGTCACTCGAGTGCTCACTGTGTCCTCGATAAATTTAGATCGATTCAATACACTCGTCTTCGCTGGCGGCGGTAACCGCTGTTGGTGGCAAGCCGGTCTGCTCACGCGATGGACCGAGCAAGGCCTTGAGCTACCCAAACAATTGATTGGCACCTCCGCAGGCGCAGCTATTGCGGCTGCCTACGTAGCAAAGACCATCCCAAACGCTCTCAACGCCTGTGTTTCTTTGTACCGAAGCAACCCGTCGATTGTGCGTTGGAAAAAATTGCGTCGACTTCGACTCGAATTTGCCCACCAAAAAATTTATCCCGCGTGGATTCAATCGTTCATTACCCAGTCCTCCTTCGAAACAACACAAGCGTCCGATCATCGACTCCTGGTTGCAGTCACTCACCCCATTCCTGTGCTTGGACCTGCCATCAGCATTTCACTGGGTACTGCGGCTTATCTGATCGATAAAAAACTTTGGCATAGCATCCACCCAGCAATCCCCAAGTATGTTGGGCTTCGGCAAGGCTTTTACAGCCTACATGCATGCGCTACGTTAGTAGAGAGCCATGCGCTTTTATGCGCCGCGGCCGCTGCGCCACCGCTCATGTCTGCCATCAAGATCCAGGGCCGGAGCACCTTTGATGGCGGCTACACCGACAACGCCCCTATCGTTGTGCAATCCGCACTTGAAAAAACCGCGACCTTAGTGCTACTCACCCGACACTACCCAAAACGCCCTTCTATCTTTCAGTTTGGCGGACGTACTTATTTACAACCGAGCCGACCAGTACCTGTATCTACCTGGGACTGCACCGCCAAGGCCACGGTGATCGATGCATTCACGTTGGGCTACAAAGACGCAGCGAAGCTGATAAAAATTTAAGTGGTAGAAAAAAATGGTAGATTGGGATTGCTGCGACTCGCCCCCACCAATCCTGCCTAATTTTTCCCAAGCCAATGTCGATCTCTCGCCTGCTTCAATGCTTTGTTGCCTTGCTCGTGCTTTGCCATACGCATACGTTTGCATCCGAATTGGCCGACAAACTCCAAACCGGTCACTACGTATTACTCATGCGTCACGCTTACGCCCCCGGGGTTGGCGACCCTCCAGGATACTCCCTCGATAAATGCGACACGCAACGCGTCCTTAACCACGAAGGTATTCAACAAGCCGCACGCATTGGGGATTGGCTACGCGCGCAAGGGGTGAGCTCCGCGATTGTGCTGAGTAGCGTTTGGTGTCGCTGCCAAAAGACAGCCGAAGAACTCAAGTATGGGCCAGTGCAAATCGAACCGGCACTTGCTTCTTTTTTTGATGAGCCACTGAAAGCGAAAAAACTCAATCAACAACTGCAGCAACGTATTGCCAACGCCTTACCCAATAAAAAGAACCAGGCGCTGATTTTGGTGACGCACCACGTCAACATTCGCGAATTCGTTGGTAAAGACATCGGCTCGGGTGACATGATTTTGGCGCAAGTCAACGCTAAAGGTCAGATGATCAGCTTTCGTCACTACCCCAGCCCATAATCAGATGAGTGCGTCCATGCTCAACGCACCTCCAAATTAACTTACCTGCGCAGCACCGCTTTGAATCAACGCATCTATTTGCGCTTGATCTAACCCAACTTCTTGCAGCACCTCACGGGTGTGCTGGCCTTTTTGCGGCGCGTGATATCGATAGGTTGGTGTCGACTCCGACCACTCCGAAGGGACCGCCATCGTGCGTATCCGTCCTTCAGTCGGATGATCGCGCTCAGTAAAGTATCCAATCGCCGCCAAATGCGGATCGTTTAAAAGATCCTCTAAGCTATTCATGCGTTGCGCAGGGATATCCACCTCTTCTAGTCGCACCAACCACTCGGCTGTCGTGCGCTTACGCATTTCGGCGCTGAGTAAGGCATTGATTGCGGAGTAATGTTGGCTACGGGCCGCGGCGCTCGAAAAACGGGGATCTTGTCCAAGCGTTTGCGTTTGACCAAGCAAGTCAAAGAAACTGCGCCATTGCTTATCGTTGTAAATCAGCACACATAAATACCCATCTTGGGTAGCAAATGGGCGACGCTCTTTAGCCAAGATCCGCGCATAACCTGGCTCTGCGACACGCGGCTCATATCCCGCACCAGCCAAATGTTCGCCCAGCACCAAGGGCAACATATGTTCAAACATCGGGATGTCAACGCGCTGACCCTTGCCCGATTTTTCGCGGTAGTACAACGCCGCACTGACCGCGCTGGCAATTTGCTGTCCGCAGGCACGGTCTGCCAAATTAATCGGTGCGTAGTGTGGTTGCGCAGCCCCTTGTTGCTGAAATAAATAGGGCAGCCCAACTGCGCCTTGAATCAGATCTTCATACGCCGGGCGCGCCGCATACGGGCCGCGCTGGCTATACCCAAATGCGCCCACATAAATAATCCGCGGATTGACTGCGCGTACAGCGTCATAAGATAAACGTAATCGCGCCATCGCTTGCGGTCGAATGTTGTACACCAGCACATCGGCTTGTGCGATGAGTTGCATCAACGCATCGCGCGCTGCATCGCGCTTAAGATCGAGCACGACTGAGCGCTTATTGCGATTTACGCTCATAAACATGTGGCCCATACCGCGATTGCGGTAAGGAGAAATTTCACGTGTGACATCGCCTTCGGGCGATTCGATCTTGATGATATCGGCACCCAAATCGCCAAGTATTTGGGTGGCAAACGGACCCATCAGCACCGTCGATAAGTCCACCACACGCACACCCGTTAGCGGACCACTCACAGTCGCGCTCTCAAGTGAGTTGTAACAAAGGTGCCAGATGTTCGGGCGTGAGCTGCGCACCCGAAAAATACTTGCCATCTATTTCAAGCACAGGCGAAGAACGAATCCCGAGATCTTCAATTTTTTCTGCGGCATCTTCATTCATCATCAAATCAATCGCGTCAAAGGCAACGCCATTCGATCTGAGATATTGTTTTAAGCGCTCACATGGCGCACACATCGGCGTGGAATAAACTGTCACCTTCAGCATGCTTACACCTTGCCTTCTGCTTTTAACTTTCGATAATGTTCTTTACGACGCAGCCAGTCTTGTTCTACCTCACCGCTTTTCCAAGGTTGCGCTTGCGTAAATACACGCGCTTTCCATGCATCACCCTCACTCCAACGAAACGGCGTTTGCACAGTGGTGCGCGGGGAAAAGGCATGCTCGAGCAATTTAAAACCCATTTCAAGAATGGCGCGCTGCTGTTCAGGCTGATGTGGTTCACCGCAGGGATTACCCAGCGGAAAATCTGTGTGCACAACCCGCGCCAACCCAACATGCTCGACAATGTCGCGCGCTGTGGCCAAGACCACGGTAGGGATTCCATTGGCTTCGAGATGACGGGCCACCAAGCTAATGGTTTGGTGGCACACCGGACACACCGGCACCATCACCGCGACATCGGTTCCATCTTCAAGACAGCGCGCTAACACGGCAGGTGCATCACGCTCTCGCGTTCGGCGCTGACTGTAGGCATTAAACACCCCATGAAAATGTCGCGTCAAACCACCGATGCGTCCTGCGGCTAACGCCTCATGCAAACGTGTGGTTGGAAAAAACGTATCCACATCCTCTAGTGTTGTTGCGCCTTGATCAAAACTACGCGAAGGACTATACAGTCGCGCAGCCGGCAAGTCTGAGGCGATGGTGTAGCTGCCACCGACATTGCCCATCTGTGTTTCATCTTCTACCTGCGCCGCATCTTTTATGGAGATTTCGCTGGTTGAAATCAGCGTGACGCGGCACGCCGAGAGCGGTTTTTTAAGCGGCGTAAATGGGACGTCCTCAAAATGCGCCCATTGATATGGCTTGTCATATCCTTCGGACAAATAGTACTCGCGTGTTTTTTCAATGTATCGGACGTAACTCGACATACGCAATTCCTTGGTTGATCAATACAAACGTTCCGTGAGCAGGGCTATTCTGCCTTCACGCCGGCGGCTTTGACGACTTTTTCCCACCGCGAAAAATCGTCGCGCATTTGTTGAGAAAACTGCTCAGGGGTATTACCCACCGGCTCAATACCTAAGATCGCATAGCGTTCTTTCACCGCCGGTTCTGCTAGTACAGCAGCAAGTTCACGTTGTAAGCGTTCAATGATGGCACGAGGCGTTTTGACTGGTGCAAAAATTCCTGTCCACGAATCCACCACAAAGCCGGGCAATCCACTCTCAGCAAACGTTGGTACCTCGGGCAATGACACCGAGCGTTTAGCACCTGACACGCCAATCGCTTTGATCTTGCCCGCTTTTACGTGTTGCTGCGAACTCGCGACCGCGGTGTAAACCAAGGGAACTTGGCCTGCAATCACATCGATGATCGCTTGCCCGCCGCCTTTATAAGGAATGTGCGTCCAATCTAACCCATAACGTTGCTTGAGTAATTCACCAGCTAAATGCGGTGTTCCACCGGTACCAGACGAACCAAACGACAGCTTATTCGGATTCGCTTTCGAATACGCAATTAACTCTTGAATATTGTTTGCTGGCACGGACGGATGCGCGACCACGACCAGCGTGGCATCACCCAACTTTGTCACCGGCGCGAAATCACGCAGTACATCAAAGTTGAGTTTAGAAAAAATATGCGGGTTGATCACCATGCTGCCATCAAACCCAAGCAGTAAGGTATGACCATCGGCGTCACTTTTGGCAACCATCTCAGCGCTGATGTTTCCCGAAGCCCCCGGGCGGTTCTCGACCACCACTTGTTGCCCCAAGCGCGCACCCAATCGGTCTGCCACGGCACGCGCGCTAGTATCAGCCACACCACCAGCAGCAAAACCGACCACCAAGCGAATCGGCTTCACCGGAAACGTCTGTGCTGGACTCAACGCTGAATAGGCAAGAAAAATCAGCGTGCACACAACCCATCGAATCAACAGACCAAACATTCGCGCTTTCCTTTCAAAAACACGAGCTATGGTGCTAGGCTTATCGATTACGCGCAATGCGTTTTTTGATCCAACTCGCAAGGAATTCCCCCGTTGAAGTTTGGCGACTTTACCAAGATCAAATCCCTGCAAACACCCGCCGGGTTTATCCAGCACCTGCAGCAACAGGGCATCACCATGCCTTGTGACACTACGCTGCAGGTCGGCGCGGATGCTCCGCTGGCCCAACCGTGTGAAGTTCAGGGTTTACGCATTGGTAATCGTTGGGCGATCCAACCCATGGAGGGTTGGGACGGTACCGCCGAAGGACAACCCACAGAACATACGCATCGACGTTGGCAACACTTCGGTGCGTCTGGCGCCAAACTCATTTGGGGTGGCGAAGCCGTTGCGGTGCGTCATGATGGTCGCGCCAATCCGCGCCAATTGGTCCTCAATGCCAACAACCAAGCCTCGATTGCGGCCTTACGCGAAACCCTAGTCCAAGCCCATCGCAAATCGTTTGGTAGCGACCAAGATCTGGTCGTCGGTTTGCAGCTCACGCACTCAGGACGGTTTTGTAAACCCGATTCGCAAACGCAGATGGCGCCGCAGATTTTGTATCGCCATCCATTGCTAGACCGTAAATTTGGTTTGAACAACAATCATCCTGTCATGACGGATGCGGCGATTGTTCGGTTAATCGACGATTACATCATTGCAGCCAAACGCGCTTGGGATTGTGGCTTTCAATTTGTCGATCTCAAGCATTGCCATGGCTATCTTGGTCACGAATTTCTTTCTGCGGTCGATCGCCCTGGACCGTATGGCGGCCACTTTGAAAACCGCACACGCTTTTTACGTGAGCTATGTGCGGGCATTCGCGCCGAGGTGCCGCAACTGCATATCGCCGTGCGTTTTTCTGCCGTCGATTTTGTACCGTTTCAGCCTGATCCCACTTATCCAGACGTGGACGTCCTTGGTCCGGGCGTACCGCAAGACATCACGCAACACTCGCCTTACCGATACGCCTTTGGTGCCGATCCACTCGCCCCCACGCACATCGATCTGCGCGAATCTGTGCAACTGCTCGCGTTACTTGAACAGCTCGATATTCGCTTAGTCAATATCACCTTAGGTAGCCCCTACTACAACCCACATCTCACGCGACCAGCGCTGTATCCGCCCTCCGATGGTTATCAACCGCCCGAGGATCCACTCCTTGGTGTGATGCGTCATTTACATGTCGTGCGCGATTTAAAGCGTGCCTTCCCGCAACTCACCTTCATGGGCAGTGGCTATAGCTATCTACAAGAATTTTTACCGCATGTGGCACAAGCCGTGGTGCGCGAAGGATGGACAGATTTTGTAGGCTTAGGTCGTATGGTGCTCTCTTATCACTGTCTCTTATACACATCTCCGAGCCCACGAGA
>CAWUMP010000137.1:0-6998 GCA_963923385.1 uncultured bacterium
ATGTGTATAAGAGACAGGCCATTTCCCAATCATGCCAAACCGGCTGCAAGCTCGCGGGTAAATGCGGTAATTCACCAAAATCACTATTGCCCTCGCCCGGCCCATGAAAATCTGAGCCACGCGACGCAAACAAACCGTAATGCCGCGCGATATGTTCAAAGCGATGATAGTCATCGACTGCATGACTGCCGGTAATGACTTCAATGGCCGTTCCACCCGCCAGACGAAAATCAACCAGCAAGGCATCGAGCGCACCGGCCGACAACGGATAGCGACCGGGGTGTGCCAGCACCGCACGCCCACCTGCCGCACAAATCCATTGCACAGCGGTGTTCAATGCACTCCAATCGTGAGGTACATAACCCGGTTTACCGGGCACTAAATAATGCTGAAAAGCCTGACCGATATCAGGTACAACGCCGCGTTGCACGAGGTGACGCGCAAAGTGCGTGCGGCTGAGTAAACCAGGATTATTGGCGAGCGCGAGGGCACCAGACAACACATCGGGAATACCAACGGCAGCTAAACCCTCTGACATGCGTTGCGCACGTTCAAGTCGGTCACGACGCACAGTGTGCAAGCCTTCCACAAGCTGCGCTGTGCTGGGGTCAATATCAAGCCCGACGACATGAATGGTTTGTGCACGCCAGGTCACAGAAATTTCAACGCCAGGAATAAAGTGCATGCCAACAGCCTGCGCCGTATCACGCGCTTGGGCTAAACCATCGAGCGTGTCGTGGTCAGTTAAGGCAAGCACATCAACACCACGCGAGGCGGCACGCCGGATCAGATCTGCAGGTTGCAGCGTGCCATCTGAACACGTGGAATGACAGTGCAAGTCAATATCAAGCACGATCAACGATCCATCCAAGGTTTGACCGGCATCATGACAAAAATTCCTCAATCAATGCAGCCACCATTTCCGGCTGGTCGTGATGCAACATGTGTCCGGCATTTTGTACGGTCACGTGACGTAACTGTCGATATGCTTGACGACGATCGGCCATTTCTTCAGGCGAGATTTTTAGTTGTGCAGGTGTGGCTGAATCAGCGGCATCGACCCAAAGCACAGGTGCCTCGATGGCTTGCCAAAATGCGCGCCATTCTTCGACCCGAGAGAGCGTTGCGTTCACCATTTTGTGGGCCGGATCGCTACGTAAATGCACTTCGCCATCGCCAGATCGTTGGCCCCAGTGTTCAGCAAGAAACTCCGCACGCGCGCGAATTAACCGTGGGTTATTTTTTTGTAGGCGATCGGCCAATGCCGAAAAACTTGGGTACGCGCGCAGACGTGGCGGCGCGCGCAGCTCATCCAAAAATCGACGCAAACGCGCCGGAGCTTGTTCAGGTTGCGTACGCCCCATGCCAAAACCCTCAAGATTCACCAATCGCGCCACACGTTCTGGCCGCGTGCCGGCGTACATCGCCGCGGCATTTCCACCCAAACTATGGCCGACTAAATTGACTGGTGCGTCTGGCTGCAAATGTTCGAGTAACTGATCGAGGTCGGCCACATAATCAGTAAAAGCGTAGCTATCTGAGGGTCCCCAGGCGGTTAAACCAAAACCCCGCCAATCGGGGGCGTAAAGATCCCAACCTGCGTCCATGGCATCCACCATAAATTGAAAGGATGCCGAGACATCCATCCAACCATGCAGCAAAAAAATGCGTCGGTCAGATCGGCCTGGCCAATGACGCACGTGGTAACGCAAACCACGCAGTTCTAGAAAAAGGGAGCGGCTGTCTCGCATGAGGGGCGCGATGATACCAGCCAAGGACCGTCGCGCAGGCTATGATCGCGCGTTGCACCGCTTCTTTCGTCATTGACCCTAGGTTGCCTGCCATGTCGATTTTCAGCATCAACGAACGCCGTGTGTCGTTTTCAGGTACACATCATTTTGTTGCCCACGATGCCACGCTCGTCGGTGATATTCACCTAGAAGATGCGGTCAATGTTTGGTTTGGCGCGATCATTCGTGCCGACAATGATCGCGTCCATATTGGCGCAGAAACCAATATCCAAGATGGCGCCGTCTTACACGTCGACCCAGGTTTTCCGATGCATTTAGGTCCACGCGTGACGGTGGGTCATCAAGCCATGCTGCATGGCTGTACCGTGGGTGAAGGCACGCTGATTGGAATCAAAAGCGTGGTTCTCAACGGCGCGCGTATTGGTGCGGGCACCTTGATTGGTGCCAACAGTCTCATCCCCGAAGGACGCGAAATTCCATCTGGCGTTTTAGTGCTGGGCTCGCCGGGCAAAGTCGTGCGCGAATTAACCGACGAAGAACGCGCGCGCTTGCTTGAAATTCCTAAAGGCTATGTGGCGCGGTCCCGGGTTTATCGCCAAGCCTTGCGCGAAGAAGCGTTACCCGAGAGCGCCCGCTAAAAAATTGGATTTATTTGGGCGCCATGCGAATGGCCCCATCGAGTCGAATGGTTTCGCCATTGAGCATTTCATTTTCGATGATGGCGCGCGCCAGTTGCGCGTACTCTGCGGGTTTACCAAGGCGCGAAGGAAACGGCACCATTTTGCCTAAGGCATCCTGCACTTCTTGCGGCATGCCTAATAACATCGGTGTTTCAAAAATACCGGGCGCGATGGTCATCACACGAATGCCATCACGCGATAAATCGCGCGCAATCGGTAGTGTCATCCCGACGATGCCGCCTTTTGACGCGGCGTACGCCGCCTGCCCAATTTGGCCATCATAGGCCGCCACTGACGCCGTGTTGATAATAACCCCGCGCTCGCCTGCGGCATTGGGATGGCTTTGCGCCATCACTTGAGCGGCCAAACGAATCATATTGAAGCTACCGATTAAATTAATTTGGATCACCCGGGTAAAGCTTGCTAACGCATGCGGACCATTTTTTCCGATGGTTTTTTCGCCAATGGCTATGCCCGCGCAATTCACTAACACATGCAATCCACCAAATGCCGTTTGCGCCAGTTGAACAGCCGCTTGCGCATCCGCCTCGACGGTCACATCGGTGCGAATGTAGCGGCCGCCGATTTCATGGGCGATGGTCGAGGCATCCTGAATGTCGGCGAGCACAACTTTGGCACCCATGGCTGCTGCCATCCGGGCAGTCGCTGCGCCCAATCCAGATCCACCACCGGTGATCAAAAACACGCTGTCCTTAAGTTGCATGCAAATCTCCAAAATTGAACTGAAAAAGCACAGGGCGATGGATTGAATGCGACGTGATGCGGCCTCGCCATGCCATTTGGCTCGGATGCTAAAGACTTTCTTCTAGCCGAGCAACCAAAGCCAAGCCCCGATGCGAAGCCGGCCGCACTGCGCGTTGCGTGCCCGAGCAAATTAGGCAATACTCAGAGTCAGTATTGTGCGTGGCTTCATCACATGCACACTTCACCTTCCATCCCACCTTTGCACTGCGGCAGCCTCACCCGCTTCGACCGCTTGAGTCCCACGTTCCATGACCACACCAACGCTTCATCTTGCCGCCAATCTTTGCTTAAACGATTTGTATGAAACCGCCGGGTTGGTCCGCGTTGATGCGGCCTTTTTGACGCATTTAAAAAGCATTGATGCGCCACTGTCAGAACGTCTACAGCAAGCGCGCTTACAACCCGATGCCCTCTCCGCGCGTGAAGAATCTGATTTACTGATCGCACTCTCCCCGCACCTGGAAGACTTTCTTGCGCTGCTGTTTGGCATCACGAGTGAAGTCCATGCATTGGCTGCGCAACACCATGCCCTTGCGCCGCTCTACAGCGTTAAACGCTTGTTTGTGCAACGACGCGCACTCAGCAAAGTTAACACCGATGCGCTGCAAGACTTCGATGCAACGGCCGCGCGTCAAACACTGACCAACGCATTTGGTGAAGCCTTTACCGAACTGAGCTTCGCGCGACACGTCACCGATTGGCTGACCGACGAAGCCACGCATAGCGCAATGCTTGATTTGGCTGCGCACTACGCCGCTTGGGCCACCACCACCGCCGAGGGAAAAAAACTGCATCGTGAGGGTGTGCTGTTTAAAACGCCCACCAAACTCGACTTCATGCGCCTCGTGCCGCATCTGGACTCAACGCAACAAGCGGGCTACACCGCACACACGCTGGACGATGCACATTTACGCCATCGTGATGGTTTTGCACTCACCGATCTTGGCACCGATCTTACCGGCGCACTTGATCAAGCAAACTACTGCATTTGGTGTCACGAACAAGGCAAAGACGCCTGTTCCAAAGGGATGCGCGAAAAAGTTGCAAAAGGCGAACCGCCACACAGTGCCGCATTCAAAAAATCACCGTTCGGTGTCACCCTCGCGGGTTGTCCTTTAGAAGAACGTATTTCCGAATTTCATTTAGTTAAAACGCGCGGTCAACCGATCGGCGCGTTGGCCATGATTTGCGTCGACAACCCAATGGCCGCTGCGACTGGTCATCGTATTTGTAACGACTGCATGAAATCATGCATCTATCAAAAACAAGAACCGGTCAATATTCCGCAAGCCGAAACGCGCACCTTAAAAGATGTGCTGTCCTTGCCTTGGGGTTTTGAAATTTATTCGTTGTTGACGCGCTGGAACCCGCTGAACTTGCGCCGCCCGCTGCCGCGTCCCGATACCGCTCGCCGTGCGTTGGTGGTTGGACTTGGGCCGGCGGGCTATACCTTAGCGCACCATCTCATGAATGACGGCCACACGGTGGTTGGGATCGATGGATTAAAAATCGAACCGCTGCCGCCAACCCTCAGCGGTGTCAACCCCGATGGGACGCGTTGCGATTTTTCTCCTGTCCACGATATTCACGCGCTGTTTGAAGCGCTCGATACGCGCACCCTGGCTGGCTTTGGCGGCGTTGCCGAATACGGTATTACAGTACGTTGGGATAAAAATTTTCTTAAAGTCATTCGTCTCTTGCTCGAGCGGCGCGCGCAATTTGCTTTGTTTGGTGGCGTGCGCTTTGGCGGCACCTTAAGCACGCACGATGCCTTTGCCATGGGCTTTGATCATATTGCGCTCGCTGCGGGTGCAGGTCGTCCCACGCTGCTTGACATTCCAAACGGATTTGCACGGGGTGTGCGTGCTGCGTCAGATTTTTTAATGGCCTTGCAACTGACCGGTGCAGCCAAAGCCGAATCGATTGCCAATTTACAAATTCGCTTACCCGTCGTGGTCATCGGCGGTGGACTGACCGCGGTCGACACCGCCACCGAATCGTTAGCGTATTACGTCGTGCAGGTCGAAAAATTTCTGCATCGCTTTGAACACCTCTGCGCAGAACGCGGCGAAGCGGCAGTGCGAAAAGCCTGGACGCCCGAAGAAGCAGAAATCGCTGAAGAATTTATCGCACACGCCAAAGCCATTCGACGCGAGCGCGCCGATGCGTTGTCGGCACGGCGCACACCCAATTTCATTGCACTGCTCAAATCCTGGGGCGGCGTGACGCTCGCGTATCGTCGTCGTTTAGTCGATAGCCCGTCGTACACACTCAATCATGAAGAGGTAGAAAAAGCGCTCGAAGAAGGCATCGTGTTTGCCGAAGGCCTCACACCCGAGCGCATTGATGTCGACGCCCATGGACACGCCCAAACAATCACCATGGCCGTACAGATCGCCCAAGCCGATGGCACTTGGCAATCCGGCGCATCGGTGACGCTACCGGCACGCACCGTGATCGTGGCCGCTGGGACCCAACCCAACACCGTGTTATCACGTGAAGAACCTGCGCGCTACGCGCTGGATGGAAAATATTTTCAAGCGTGTGATACGGATGGTCAACCGATCCAACCTGAGCGAGCAATCTCCAAACCTAAACAAGCCGATGTGTTGCTGCACAAATTTGTCGATGGACGCTTCGTTTCATTTTTTGGCGACTTGCATCCATCGTTTTTTGGCAACGTAGTCAAAGCCATGGGTGGCGCCAAACAAGGGTATCCGGTGGTGAGCCGCGTGATGAATGCACGCGCACCAGCATCAGACACATCAGCCACACAATTTATGCAACAACTCAATCATCAACTGCGTGCGCGCGTACATCGCGTGCAACGGCTCACACCTAACATCGTCGAAATTGTGGTGCATGCTCCCGCTGCTGCGCGTGGCTTTGAACCCGGTCAGTTTTACCGTCTACAAAATTTCGAGGCCTACGCAACACAGACCGCCGACACGCGCTTGGCCATGGAAGGCCTAGCGCTGACTGGCGCATGGGTGGACAAAGAAGCCGGATTACTTTCCACCATCGTGCTCGAAATGGGTGGTTCAGCAGATTTGTGTGCCTATCTCAAACCCGGTGAACCGGTCATTTTGATGGGACCCACCGGAGCGCCCACTGAGATCACGCAAAATGAAACCGTGGTGCTGGTCGGTGGTGGATTAGGGAATGCCGTGTTGTTTTCGATTGGCCAAGCATTACGCGCTGCTGGATCTCGCGTGTTGTACTTCGCTGGCTATAAAAAAATCATCGATCGCTACAAAGTTGAAGACATCGAACGTGCCGCTGATGTGGTGGTGTGGTGTAGCGACGAAGCGCCCGGCTTTACGCCGACGCGCAGTCAAGATTGCAGCTTTATTGGCAACATCGTCGAAGCGATGCGCGCGTATGCTGAAGACCGTTTAGGAACACAGTCGATTGCTTATCGAGACTGCGACCGCATCATTGCAATTGGTTCTGATCGCATGATGGCTGCCGTCGGTGCCGCACGCCATGGCGTACTCAAGCCGTACCTTAAAGCGACGCATTGCGGCGTTGGCTCGATTAATTCGCCGATGCAATGCATGATGAAAGAAATCTGCGCGCAGTGTATTCAACCGCACACCGATCCAGTCACCGGCAAACAAACGTTCGTGTTTTCATGTTTCAATCAAGATCAATCACTCGATGCAGTCGACTTTAACGCACTCAATCAGCGCCTGCGTCAAAATAGCGTGCAAGAAAAATTGACCGCACAATGGATTGATCGCTGCCTGCATCAACTCAAGCAACGGACGACCGCCTAAACCCCAACTTTTTTCTTCGTTAC
>CAWUMP010000138.1:0-6989 GCA_963923385.1 uncultured bacterium
AACCTGAAGCTTACGTGCCATCGGGCGATCTGTTTATTGAAAAAGATTCGTCGATTAATGAGCACATTGAACAAATGCGCTTGTCGGCGACCAAGTCCCTGTTAGAGCGACGCGACTGCGTGATTGTTGCCACTGTGTCAGCAATTTACGGTATCGGTGATCCGTCGGACTACCACAATATGATTTTGCATCTCAGGCGCGGTGAGAAATCATCCCAGCGTGATGTGATTCAGCGCTTGGTGACGATGCAATATGACCGTAACGAAATCGAATTTAAACGTGGCACATTTCGTGTACGTGGCGAAGTGATTGATGTATTTCCTGCCGAACATGCTGAACACGCGGTTCGCATTTCGTTGTTTGATGATGAGATCGAAAGTCTGCATTTATTTGATCCCTTAACTGGCCGCGTACTACATCCCTTGTCTCGGTTTACGGTGTACCCTTCGAGTCACTACGTGACGCCGCGTGAGACGACGCTACGCGCCATCGAAGCCATCAAACTTGAGTTGCGTGAGCGCTCGCGATTTTTTCATGACGCTCACCGTCTGGTTGAGGCACAACGCATCGAACAGCGGACGCGCTTTGATTTAGAAATGCTCAATGAGCTGGGTTTCTGCAAGGGGATTGAAAATTATTCGCGGCATTTGTCCGGAAGAAAATCAGGCGAACCACCGCCTACGTTAATTGATTATTTGCCTTACGATGCGCTGATGTTTATCGACGAAAGTCACGTCACCATTGGACAGTTAGGCGGCATGTACAAGGGTGATCGTTCGCGTAAAGAAAACCTGGTCGAATACGGATTTCGTTTGCCTTCTGCTTTAGATAACCGGCCGCTACGCTTTGATGAATTTGAACGCATTATTCGCCAGACCGTGTTTGTATCCGCTACGCCTTCAAATTACGAGCGTGAACACTCCGGTCAAGTCGTGGAACAGCTAGTAAGACCCACGGGCTTGATTGACCCTGTCGTGATGGTGCGTCCGGCGGTCAATCAGGTCGATGACTTGCAATCTGAAATTACCGCGCGGGTTGCAGTGAATGAACGTGTGTTGGTCACGACACTCACCAAACGCATGGCTGAAGACCTCACGGGATATCTACGTGATCATGGCACGCGCGTGCGTTATTTACATTCTGAAATCGATACCGTCGAGCGCGTCGAAATTTTGCGTGATTTGCGTCTTGGTGAATTTGATGTGCTCGTCGGAATCAACTTGTTACGCGAAGGCCTGGATTTACCTGAAGTCTCGCTCGTGGCGATTTTAGATGCTGATAAAGAGGGCTTTTTACGTTCGGAGCGATCGTTGATACAAACCATTGGCCGCGCTGCTCGGCACCTGAATGGCACTGCCATTTTGTACGCGGACCGCATGACCGATTCGATGAAGCAAGCGATTGCTGAAACTGACCGTCGTCGCAGCGTTCAGAAGCAGTTCAATTCGGATCATAATATTGCACCACGCGGCGTGGTCAAGCGCATTAAAGACCTGATCGATGGCGTGTACGATTCTGGTGGTGCCTTAGCCGACTTAAAGGCCGCTGAATCTGGGGCGCGTTATGACGCGATGGGAGAAAAGGAACTCGCGCGCGAGATCAAGCGTATTGAAAAAGAAATGCTCGATGCCGCACGCAACTTAGAATTTGAAAAAGCCGCGCAAGCGCGTGACCGCTTAGGAGAACTTAGGCGACGTGCTTTCGGCGCGCATGCACCAGGCGAATAGCGTTCTTATCAAAAAAATGTCGCCTGCATTATTGTTGCAGGCGACATTGGGTCGCGCTAGGACAATGTACGTTACGCTGAGCTAGATGGCGTCTGATCGCTTCGCGCGGTTTCGACTTGCTGCAGCGGCTCCTCAATCATGCGTTGGCGTTCACGACGTGGACGACCCAAGCGCACTGGTTGTTCTTCGACGATAGGCGCGCTTGGCTTACTCACGGTTTCAACCATTTGTAGTCCAGCGCTCGAGAGCATCGCTGAGGTATCGATTTTTGGCGCAGGCGGCGGGTTGTATGCAGGCACGGTAGGGGTAGGTGCTGCAGCAACGGTTTGCACAGGCGTCTCAGAACGAACTTCATGCTGCGTGGTGATCACAGGCTCAACGGGTGGCGCCATCGGCGTCGCGGCAACGACAGGACTTGAGATTGGCGCAGTGACCGGCGTTGGTTCGGCTGTCCAGCTTGGCGTGACAGCGGGTTGCTGCATCGAAATAGGTGCAGCGTCGTGATGCATGACCGGCGCTATCGAAGGCTCAACCGCTGTGGGTGCGTGCACTGGCGCAGCAGTCATCGCTTCATTGGTGTTTTGCGCGACTGGTGTACCAGAATCTGTCTGCGGTGATGCATGCTCACGCGGACCGCGATCGCGTCCACCTCGGCGGCCACGGCGACCACGCCGTTCTTCGCCTTCTGGTCGTGCTTCACGTGGTGCATCATTTGTGGAAGCTTGATGGTCCTGCTGTTGACGTGGTTCGCGCGGCTCACGCGGTTCACGCGGCGGACGGCCTTGTTGTGATTGCTCACGACGCTCTTGTTGCGGACGATCTTCACGCGCAGTACGTTCATTTTGTGGACGCGCTTCGTTTTGATTGCCACGACCTTCGCGGCGTTCATTGCCGCGCTGATGACGATCACCACGATTGCGGTCGCCGCCACGATCACGACCACCACGTCGACCTTCTTGACGCTCAAAGCGCTCGCCACGACCACCTTCACGGCGCGATGTTTGCGGCGGTTTCGATACGGGGGCAGGGGTGGCTGAAGCGTCGCGCTTAAACCATCCAAGAATACGAGAAATTAAACCGGGCTCATTACTGTCAACGGCAGTTTGCTGACGCGGAGCTTGACGCGTGACGTCAACACGCTGCGCTTCGGGCAGATTGGGCGCGGGTTGATCAGGCGTAATACCTTGCACAGCGGCTTGTTGACGCGGCTTGATGGGTTCGGTGGACCCTGTGCTGGTTTCAACCGCTGCGGGTTCTTGCACCATCTCAAAGCTCGCCGGAATGTGTTCCATCTCGTTGAGTTCTTCGTGACGCAAGCGCTGCACGGTGTAATGCGGCGTTTCTAGATGAATATTGGGGATTAACAAAATGTTGACCTTCAGCCGCGCCTCGAGCTTTTGAATTTCGGTGCGTTTTTCATTCAACAAAAAGGTCGCCACATCAACGGGAACTTGGACATGCACCGCCCCGGTGTTTTCTTTCATGGCCTCTTCTTGCAAGATCCGGAGCACATGCAGTGCAGTCGATTCGGTTCCACGAATATGGCCCGTGCCGCCACATCGTGGGCAGGTGATGTGACTGGTTTCGCCCAGCGATGGTTGCAAGCGCTGGCGAGACAGTTCGAGCAAACCAAAGCGAGAAATCTTGCCGGTTTGAACACGTGCGCGATCGTGTCGTAAGGCATCACGTAAACGATTTTCGATTTCGCGCTGATTACGCTGCGACTCCATGTCGATGAAGTCGATGACAATCAAACCACCTAAATCGCGTAAGCGTAGCTGTCGTGCTACTTCATCGGCAGCTTCTAAATTGGTCCGTAAAGCTGTTTCTTCAATGTCGTGGCCTTTGGTGGCACGCGCGGAGTTTACGTCGATCGATACCAAGGCTTCGGTGTGATCGATCACGACCGCGCCACCCGAGGGGAGGCTCACCTGACGCGAAAAAGCCGACTCAATCTGATGCTCGATTTGAAACCGCGAGAACAATGGAACATCGTCGCGGTAATGTTTCACCTTGTGCACGTTGGCCGGCATGACTGTTTGCATGAAGGCACGTGCTTGTTCGTAGATTTCTTCGGTATCGATGAGGATTTCACCGATATCGAGCTGTAAATAGTCGCGAATAGCGCGAATCACCAAGCTCGATTCGAGATAAATCAGAAACGGTTTGGGTTTATAGCGACCATCTTCACCTGGCGTACGGTCGCTAGCTGCCTGTTCAATGGCGCCCCACAATTGGAGTAGGTAGCTTAGGTCCCATTTGAGTTCTTCGATGTCTCGACCAATTCCCGCGGTTCGAGCGATCACGCTCATTCCCTGCGGCACATTCAGCTGGTCGATCATCGCGCGAAGCTCGTCGCGGTCTTCACCCTCGACACGACGTGAAACACCACCGCCGCGTGGATTGTTAGGCATCACGACCAAATAGCGGCCGGCCAAGCTAATAAACGTGGTGAGCGCTGCGCCTTTGTTACCGCGCTCGTCTTTCTCTACTTGAACAATGAGCTCTTGGCCTTCTTTGAGCGCATCTTGAATGCGGGCTTTACCGACCTCAGCATCCGCCCGGAAATAACTGCGAGCAACTTCTTTGAAGGGTAAAAAGCCGTGGCGCTCTTCTCCGTAATCAACGAAGGCTGCTTCGAGGCTGGGCTCGATTCGGGTAATGACGCCTTTATAGATATTGCTTTTTCGTTGTTCCCTCGTGGCAGATTCAATGTCCAGATCGATGAGTTTTTGACCATCGACGATCGCGACGCGCAGTTCTTCCTGCTGCGTAGCGTTAAATAGCATGCGTTTCACTTATTCTTCTCCTCAGCGGCAGGAGAGTCCGTGAAACCACGGTCAGCGGTTCGCTAGCTCAGTGTGCGATATGCGTTGTTGAGCAATGGTTGTATTTCGAGATATCGACGTAGGTTTGTCTTCAGAACGAAATAGCGGCGTTGGCCAGGATCGGTGCGTCTCGCGGCTGATTGATGGCTCGCGGTGCGCGGCGAATTTCCGTGGATACAGACTCTCAGGGTGCGCTTTCAATTACTATCGGTACTTCCAGGATCGCTACTTCCGGTGAGCGAAATTAACCAACTGCTTTGGGCCCGGCAACGTTCGGGCAGGAGGCGTGTGGTTGGTCCCTCGCGCGGAAAAAACTCCGGGCGGACTGCTGCGGGCCGTGCCTCGCAACGCAAAGCAAGCGGGTAGAGTATAAGCAAAATGAAGGAGTTAAGTAAAGCAAAGGTGACGCTGCTTGAAGTTGATGAGGCGGGCGAAGGCCAGCGTTTAGACAACTTTTTGGTGCGTCACTTGAAAGGCGTGCCCAAAAGCCATCTGTACCGTGTGGTGCGTAGCGGCGAGGTGCGCGTCAATCGTGGCCGGATTCAGCCCGATTACCGCCTGAAGTTGGGGGATTTGGTCCGCATTCCGCCGGTCCGTGTGGCTAGTCCAGTGTTCACGCCCTCGTCACCCAAGCCATTGAACCTGCCCATTGCCTACGAAGATGCAGCCTTGTTGGTGATTGATAAACCCTCAGGGATTGCCGTCCATGGGGGAAGCGGCGTGTCCTACGGGGTGATCGAATCGCTTCGCGTGGAACGACCTCAAGCTAAGTTTCTTGAGCTCGTACATCGGTTAGATCGTGATACGTCGGGCTTGTTGATGGTGGCCAAAAAACGCTCGGCCTTGGTGGCGTTGCATCAAGCGATGCGCGTGGGAGAAATTCGTAAAGACTATCTCGCGGTGGTCGGCGGCTTATGGAAAGGCGGGGCGCGAACCGTGGATGCTCCGTTACATAAAGCTGTCACCGATCAAGGCGAGCGCCGAGTTAGCGTGCGTGCGGGTGGAGATCGTGCTGAGTCGCGCTTTCAGCCGCGTCAGCGCTCTGCGTTGGCAAGTTTGCTCGAAGTTCGACTGATCACAGGACGGACACATCAAATTCGTGTGCATGCTGCGCATATTGGCCATCCAATTTTGGGCGATGACAAATACGGTGATTTTGCGTTGAATCGCACCTTGCACCGTGAGGCTGGCGTGCGCCGCTTGTTTTTACATGCGCATCGTTTGACCTTGTCCCACCCAATCAGCGCTGAACCCATGACCGTCGTCGCTCCGCTACCTGACGACATGCAGTCTTTTTGTGAAAGTCACTTTGATGCCCACGTCTGAACGTCGATATCCCGTGCTGGTGTTTGATTGGGACGGCACGCTCTTGGATTCTGCCGCCTCGATCACCACCAGCATTCAAGAGGCTGCACGCGAAATGGGTTTGCCTGTGCCGCCCCGCGAACGTGCTTCGCATGTTATTGGTTTAGGTTTGGAGGACGCTTTACGCTCGGCTGTACCAGAACTGGAGCGCAGTGGGTATAACGAGTTTGTGGGTTTATATCGCAAGCATTTTTTATTGCGTGAACCCACCATGACCTTGTTTGATGGCGTGCCAGACATGCTCAGCGATTTGGTTGCGCGCGGGCATACGCTTGCCGTCGCCACCGGTAAAAGCCGCCAAGGCTTGAATCGCGCAATGCAGGCCACGCAACTGGGGAAGTTTTTTACGGCGACACGTTGCGCTGATGAAACGGAGTCCAAACCGCATCCAGCGATGCTGTATGAGTTAATCGATGAATTGGATACACCAGCGCATCAATTGCTGATGATTGGCGACACTACGCACGATTTAGAAATGGCGCGTCGTGCTAAGGTCGATGCCGTGGGAGTCTCTTATGGTGCGCACCCGGCGGATGGATTACATGCCTTGCGACCAGCGCAAGTCGTTAGTTCGATCGCGGCGTTGTCTGAATGGCTACAGAACAACGCTTAATTTGCGCTTCAGAGGAGTTGGTGAACGCTGGAAAAGGCGTGCGCTTTGACGTCCAGTGGCGGGGCCAAACAGTGCCTGCCTTTGTGATTCGTTTTGCAGATGAGGTGCATGCGTATTTAAACCGCTGCTCGCATGTGGCCATGGAGTTAGATTGGCAACCAGGTGTTTTTTTCGATGCCGATGGCATCGATTTGATATGCTCAACACACGGTGCTTTATTTGCTGCGCAGACCGGTCGTTGCGTGGGCGGTCCGTGTGCGGGTGGTCCGCTGGTGAAGCTCGAGGTCGTCGAGCGCGATGGTGCCGTTTTTTTGAAGGAAGATCTACATGTCTGAACCAACCGAACATTGGGAACGTGGTGTCCTTGAAACGCTTGCGAGCGGGGTCTTGCGCGAACAGCGTGCGGCGCGTCGGTGGAAAATATTTTTCAGATTACTCACGTTTTTCTATATTGGC
>CAWUMP010000139.1:0-6974 GCA_963923385.1 uncultured bacterium
ATGTTTGAGCGTCTTGAGATAAATTTTTCGCCATCCAAGCTGAGCGCTATCTAAACGCATCCGTGCAGCACGATCACCTTCGATCTTGCGTTCAATCCATAAAAATATTTCGGTGTAGACCGTTTGTGGACAGGCATAGCCACACCACAAGCGTCCGGCCACCGCGGTAAACAAAAACAACCCAAACGCGCTGATCACAAGCAGCGCTGTGAGATAAATAAAGTCTTGCGGCCAGAACACCAAACCGAAGATATAAAACTTACGGTGGACTAAATCAAACAACACCGCCTGGCGCTGATTCCATGGGAGCCACGCCGTGCCATAAAACGCAAGCTGCGTCACCAATACCAACAATACCCGCCAACGCGCAAACCAGCCCCGCACTGCACGGGGATAAATTTTGCGGTGTACTTCATAAAGCGATTGCTCGAGCGTCGCGGTCGCCGGCGCTGGCGAGGCAGACACCATCGGCACGGTTTTAACCTGATGCACCAAAGCTGACTCGCATCGCGTTCACTGTTTGGCAGCCACCGGCATGGACAGTGACAACACATAGCCCGTCAACAAATGAATTTTTGCCTCGCTCAATAAGCCCTGATGTGCGGGCATGACGTTGTGTCGACCCTTCGAGATCGTTTCAATGAGGTTGGCTTCACCGCTGCCGTGCAACCAAATTTTGTCCGTGAGATTGGGCGCGCCTAATTGCGTGTTTCCTTTGCCCTCAGCACCGTGACAGGCAGCGCAACTTTGCGCAAACAATGCCTGTCCTTGACTAGCACGTAGCGTATCGTGCGTGCTACCTGATAGCGAGAGCACATAATGCGCGACATTTTTAGTGCCCTGCTCACCTAGCGCTGCGCCCAGCGCAGGCATGATGCCTTGACGACCCTGCGAGATGGTTGTCTTAATTACTTCGGGTGTACCGCCGTACAACCAGTCTTTATCCGTGAGATTGGGAAAGCCTTTGCTGCCTGCACCATCCGAGGCATGACACTGCGCGCAATGGTTCATGAATAATTTTTGTCCAATCGCCACCGCCTCAGGCTGGGTGCTTAACTCCTTTGGATCGAGTGTCGAGAATTTTTCGTACAGCGGGCCATATTGACGATTGGCTTCATCCATTTCCGCCTGCAGCTGTCCCACTTGCGTCCACCCCAGCGACCCGCGATAGCTTCCCAGCCCTGGATACAGATACAAATAAGTCAAGCCAAACACGATCGTGATGTAAAACAACCACATCCACCAACGCGGCAACGGATTGTTGTATTCACCGAGATTTTCATCCCAGGTATGACCGGTGGTCTGTGTACCAGAACCAGGTACACGTCGCACGCTTTGCATTTTTAGAAATACCCCGCAAGCGATGATGGCAAGCACTGTAATCACGCCGATATACCAATCCCAAAAACTGCTCGAGAACTGGCTCATGTACGTTCTCCTTTGCACACAACGCTGCGTTCGGGCTCATCTAATACCAAACGCGCATCCGCCTCAAAACGTGCGCGGCGTGAGGGCCCATACGCCCACCATACGATGCCTAAAAACACCACCAGCCCAATCAACATGCTGGCTTCACGTAAAAAATTTAAGTCCATACGCAAACCTCACTGAGCTTTTTTAATGGCTGTGCCAAGCACTTGCAGATACGCAATCAATGCGTCCTGCTCGGTGTGACCTTTCACTTCATCTGCAGCCGCTGCAATTTGCGCATCGGTATAGGGCACGCCCACAACACGAAGCGCGCGCATTTTTGCGGCGACGCTTAGATCATCGGCCGGTGCTTTTGCAAGCCACGGGTAGGCGGGCATGTTGGATTCAGGCACCAAGTCGCGTGGATTGTTTAAGTGCAGACGGTGCCAGTCATCCGAATAACGACCACCTACACGCGCCAAATCAGGACCGGTACGTTTTGATCCCCATTGAAACGGATGATCGTAAACAAACTCACCAGCGACCGAGTAGTGTCCGTAGCGCTCAACCTCGGCTCGAAACGGGCGAATCATTTGCGAGTGGCAGTTGTAACACCCCTCACGCAAATAGATATCGCGCCCAGTCAGTTGCAATGCGCTATAGGGCTTGAGTCCGTCCACGGGTTCGGTGAGTGTTTTTTGAAACGACAGCGGCACAATTTCAACTAGACCACCGAAAGCAATTGCCACAACTACCAAGACGATCAGTAAGCCTTGATTCCGTTCGATCATGTCATGCGTAAGCTTCATTGTGTGTCCCTCTATTGGCGTTAAGCGTGGGCTGGCGCAGGGATCAGCGTCTGCGCGGGTTGCCCAGCCATCACGGTACGCATCACGTTGTAAGCCATGAGCAACATGCCACCCAGATACAGCACACCGCCAAGTAAACGCACGACGTAGTACGGGTAGGTTGCTTTGACGCTTTCGACAAAGCTGTAGGTCAACGTGCCATCGGTCTCGCTGATCGCACGCCACATGAGACCTTGCATCACGCCAGCAATCCACATGGCAGCGATGTACAGCACGATACCCAGCGTAGCGACCCAAAAATGCACGTTAATCAGTGCCACTGACCACATTTGTTTTTGACCAAACAAGCGCGGTACCAAAAAGTAAATCGAGCCCATCGACACCAACCCGACCCAACCCAATGCCCCGCTATGCACGTGACCGACCGTCCAATCGGTGTAGTGCGATAACGCATTGACGGTTTTAATCGACATCATCGGCCCTTCAAAGGTCGACATGCCGTAAAAAGAAAGCGAGACAATCAAAAACTTGAGAATCGGATCAGTGCGTAATTTGTGCCACGCCCCAGCCAGAGTCATGATGCCGTTGATCATTCCTCCCCATGATGGCGCGAGCAAAATCAAAGAGAACACCATGCCGATCGATTGCGCCCAATCTGGCAACGCCGTGAAGTGCAAGTGATGGGGGCCCGCCCACATATAGGTAAAAATCAGCGCCCAAAAATGCACGACCGATAAGCGGTATGAATACACCGGCCGTTCGGCTTGCTTCGGAATAAAGTAGTACATCATGCCAAGAAAGCCAGCAGTCAAGAAAAATCCAACCGCATTGTGTCCGTACCACCATTGCACCATTGCATCTTGCGCACCGGCATAGACGGAATACGATTTCGTCAAACTCACCGGTATCGCTGCACTATTGACAATATGTAGCACCGCAACCGTTAGGATGAACGCACCAAAAAACCAGTTCGCGACATAAATATGTGCAACTCGGCGCTTAAACACTGTGCCAAAAAACACAATAGCGTAAGACACCCAGACCACCGCAATCAGCAAATCAATCGGCCATTCGAGCTCTGCGTATTCTTTGCCGCTCGTCAAGCCCATCGGCAAGGTCACAGCAGCCAATACGATAATGAGTTGCCAGCCCCAAAACGTACATTCAGCCAACTGACCTGCAAATAAGCGCGTGTGGCAGGTGCGTTGCACGACGTAGTAACTTGTAGCAAACAAAGCTGAACCACCAAACGCAAAGATCACTGCGTTGGTGTGTAAGGGCCGTAGTCGTCCATACGAAAGCCACGGAATATTGAACGTTAATTCTGGCCAAATCAGCTGCGCGGCGATCAACACGCCAACCAGCATTCCCACTAACCCCCAGACCACCGTCATCAGCGCAAATTGGCGCACGACCCGGTCGTTATATGCATTGTCGGTTTGCATCTGATCATCCCTGATGTTGCACGCACAATTGGCATGCTCTTCAAGAATGCTATCGCTTGGACATCGAGCGATATTGATGCAAGTCAAGTCTGTTGATCGGACGACCTCTTGGAATCGTGTGGTGAAACAGATGCGTCGTCATGCAGTAACGCCACCGCTGGGCGATCAAGGTCATCAAATTGTCCGCTTTGCAGGGCATACCAAAACACCACAGCAATCAACACCACGCCGGCTAATGACAGCGGAATCAACAAATACAAGCTCTCCATCATATGCTGCGGCCTAGGACGTGAGCCTGCGATTGAAATCGAAACGTGCGCGAGGCATTGATGACAACCACCACAGAACTCAGCGCCATACCGAGTGCTGCTTGCCATGGCCCCAACACACCGCTCATGGCCAAGGGGAGTGCCAGCGCGTTATAGACCATCGCCCAGCAAAAGTTTTGGCGAATGATGCGCATGTCGGCGCGCGCTGTGTTCAAGAAAAATGTCAACGAAGGCAGCTGTCCTGAAACCAACACCACATCCGCATGCCGTTGTGCCAGTGCTGCCCCTTGGCCCATTGCCACCGAGACATCAGCGCGCGCCAGCACCGGTGCATCATTCATCCCATCGCCGACCATCATCACCCGCGCGCCGTTGGCTTGTCGTTGCGCGAGATAGGCGAGTTTTGTTTCGGGTAACGCCCCGCCTTGCCAGTGAGAAATAGATAGCGATTGCGCCCACGCAGCGACAACCGATGGTGAGTCGCCTGATAGTAAATGCACGCGTAAACCACGCGCATGCAAATCCGCCACAAACGTTGTTGCGTCGGCGCGCATGGGATCAGCAAAATCAAGCGCGGCGAGCATGCCTTGCGTATCTGCTAACCAGACGCGCGTCCGACCCATCAGGTCCATCTCTGGAAAAGCGTCTAATTGTTTGACCGCGTTCGCGTTGCTCGTGAATAACCTACAGACCCAATCCAAGGCACCGATTCGATAACGATGCGCACCAATACGCGCCTCAACCCCACACCCGGGTTCATGGTGTATTTCTTGCGCCACCTGCAGGCTAGCGTATTGATCGTCGTGTTGATCGTCGTGTTGTACCGCACGTTGTGACGCGCGCTGCAACGCCCGTGCAACCGGATGCGCACTACCCACCTCGAGTGCACAAGCCAAGCGCAATACCGCTGCATCCGTCAATGCACGATCAAATGATCGATGCACTTTTTTTAAGTTGAGCTCACCGACACTCAGTGTGCCTGTTTTGTCTAACACTACCTCCGTAATTTGCGTCGTGCTTTGTAATGCCTCAGGTCGCACCAACACCACCCCACGCGAGGCCAAGGCACCCAATGCGCCACTGATCGCCAAGGGTGCAGCCAAGGCTAATGCACACGGACAGGTCACCACCAACACAGCCACTGCAACCCACAGGCCTTGCGAGGGCGATTGCATGCCCCAATACAATCCACTCAACAGTGCGCAGACCAACACGACATAGGTGAGGACACCGGCCCATCGATCGGCTTCGGCCATCACGTGCGGTCGACTCGCAGCAGCTTCACCAATGAGTTGCGTGAGCTGGCTGGCATACGTTTGTGCGCCGACCCGTTCGACACGCACGTTTAATGGTTGATCCACACACAGCGAACCTGCGATCACTGCCTGCCCGGGCGCTTTTAGTATGGGTTGCGATTCGCCGGTGAGTAGGGATTCATCGACATAGGCATGGCCGCTGAGCACACATCCGTCAGCCGCGATGGTTTCCCCAGGTGCAATGATGATTTCATCGTCAACTCGCAACGCCTGCGCCATCAAACGTTGTGTGGCGCGTGATCCGTCTATTTCTT
The DNA here is from genome assembly GCA_963923385.1 of uncultured bacterium. Lineage (GTDB taxonomy): Bacteria > Pseudomonadota > Gammaproteobacteria > Burkholderiales > SG8-39 > SZAS-79. Next base: position 5,504 of record CAWUMP010000139.1, read on the forward strand.
TGTATACCCGCGTGGCCGTGACCGGCAAGGTTTGCGCCATTCGATCGAGCGCATGCGCTGCGCGTTGTCGTGCGTGACGTTCAAAAAAACGCGCTGCTAGCAACAAAAAAACCAACATCGTTATTGAGTCAAAATACACTTCGCCATGGCTAGACAAGGTCGCCCAAACGCTGGCGGCAAAACCACTGGCAATCCCCAGCGCTAACGGCGTGTCCATACCCACGCGATGTTGTCGCCATTCACGCAGCGCACCGCCAAATAACGGTCCGCACGAAAAAATAAGTACGGGCAAGGTGAGCAACAGACTCGCCCAACGCATCACTTGCGCCGCTTCGGCACTGAGCGTACCGGTCTCATCGACATAGGCTGGGAAGGCGTACATCATGACTTGCATCGCACCTAAACCAGCGACAAATAACTGCCACAGGGCAGTTCGTTTCTCGGCTTGTTCGTTCGCTAATGCATCAGCAACGACATAGGGCGTAGCATCGTAACCAATCGCTCGTAGGGCCCCGATGAGCGAGGATAAGTTAGTTTGTTGAGGAGCCCAACGCACTATTGCGCGCTGTGTGGTGTAGTTCAAACTCACCTGCCGAACACCGGGAATTGATTGCAAATGTCGTTCACACAACCACAAACAAGCGCTGCATCGAATGTGCGCAAGCGCCAAATCCACGCTGCACTGACCATCAGGCAGCGTACGTACAACACTGGCTTGATTGAGTGGATCTTGCCAATCGATATGTGTTGATTGTGCGCGATCCCCGAGCAGACTCGAACCAGACGTGTTGGTAAACGTCACTGTCGGCGCAACCGCTTCGCGCGTGAGGTAATACTTAGCATTTCCGGCAGCGACGATGGTTTGTGCAACTGCTTGGCAACCTGGGCAACAAAAAATACGCGCTTCGCCCAACAGCACGCTGCGCCAACGCGCTTCGGTGGCGCACGACTGCCCGCAATGAAAACACGATGCGTCCGTCACCGGTAGATGCTCAAACAACGAATGTTCACTCAGCCCTAGCCCAATTCACCACCTCCCCCATGCTAAGGATTACTGAGTAGCCAGCGTTGACATGGATCAATCCGTACGAACACACCGGCCCCAGATCGATCGCACCAACGTCCTTCGCGGGGCCCGCACGGCGCTCAAGCCCAGCATCCTGCCACCTTGATAGACATAGGCAATCAGATAGATTGCGAAATTTGATTGGCTCTATCTCAACGCACCGCCTAAAGTGACGCACGCGGTAAAGCGGCGGCCGCGCGTCAATTGTGCTACTCACGCCGCACAGTTTCTACAGGAGATCATGATGCAACTCAAAGGATCCAAGACTCACGGCAATTTGAAAGCCGCTTTTGCTGGCGAAAGCCAAGCGAACCGTCGCTATCTGTACTTCGCAGCCAAGGCCGACGTTGAAGGTCAAAATGACGTCGCTGCCTTGTTCCGTTCAACTGCCGAAGGTGAAACGGG
>CAWUMP010000140.1:0-6880 GCA_963923385.1 uncultured bacterium
GTGACGAGCGGAAAGCTCCGCGTGTTGGCCGTCACCAGCGCCAAGCGTTTCTCTGCTTTGCCTGACGTTCCCACATTTGAAGAACTCGGCTACAAAAACATGATCGTGGACAACTGGTGGGGCTTTCTTGCACCAGCGGGCACACCCAAACCAGTGGTCGATCGCATCCGCGAAGAAATCGCGAAAGCGATTGCCTTACCGGATGTACGCGAACGTTACGCCGGTCTAGGCGTGACGCCCACCGCCACCACACCCGCAGAGTTTCAAAAACAATTGAATGACGAAATGCGGATCTGGTCGAAGGTGGCCAAAGACAACAACATCAAAGTTGACTAAAGAAGACTAAAGAAAAGCGCACGTACGTATGGCCCATGATCCACAACTTGACGCACTTTGCACGGGCCCCCTGACCTTACTGGGTGCACCGTTTTCTCGTGATCTCGCGCAGGCCCGAGCCGCTGTTTTAGGCCTGCCCTTTGATTGCGGCACGCATTTATTTCGCGTGGGTGCGCGTCAAGGGCCGAGTGCGATTCGCGAACAATCGCGCTTGGTCCGACCGTTTAATCCGGAGCGCTCCGATTACAACCCGATGCAACGTTTGGGGCTCATCGATTGTGGCGATGTGCGTGTGATTCCAAGCCGTATCCTAGAAGCTTTTGCAGCCATTGAAGCAGCGATGCGCGTGATCGTGTCTGCGGGTGTGGTGCCCATCACCATGGGCGGTGACGGCAGCGTGTCACTGCCACAAATGCGCGCGCTGCATGCCACGCATGGGCCATTGGCGGTCATCCACATCGACTCACACACCGACACCATGCGTTTTACCGCCGGTGATGAGTACAACGCTGGTACGCAATTCACGCACGCTGCGCTTGAGAAACTCGTCGATCCATCGCGTGTTTATCACATTGGTGTGCGTGGCTCGACATATCAGCAAGGTGGCTTTGCGTACGTACGCGAATTTGGTTATCAAGTCATCACCTTTACCGAACTCATGCAGCGCGGTATCGCTTCGGTCCTCGAGCAATTACACACCGCACTGCGTGGTCACCCCGTGGTGTTGTGCTTTGATATGGATGCGTTTGATCCAGCGTGCGCACCTGGTGTGGCAACACCAAGCTGGGGCGGATTATCAGCGCGCGAAGGCCTAGACATCGTGCGTGGTTTGGCAGGGCTTGATTTAGTTGCAGTGGATGTAAACACCGTCAGTCCAGCGCACGATCATCAAGGCATGACAGCATCACTGGCGGCCCATGTGTTGTACGAAGCCTTGGTCGTGTTGTGTCAGCGCTTTGGTTTAGATCAAACCGACTAAGCCACACTCCAGCATCTTGCGTATCGTTTCAACCGATGCGCGTCTCGCGTTGCAAACAAGCAATCAGCGCACCCAATAACACCACCGCTGCCGAAAAACTCAGGCCTGAGCGTAACGTGCCACTCATGTCGGCTACCCAGCCACCGAGTAATGGCGCGACCATTTGACTCAGACTAAAAGCGATCGTAAAAGTCGCCATCGCTGCGCCCCAGGCCGGTTTAGGTAAGGCTTGTTTAATCAAGGCACTCACTGACGCAGGCACACTGAACATCCCTAATCCAAATAGCGTTGCGGACACAATCGTCGCCAGTGTGAGCCATGCCTCTGAAAAAGGTAACACCGGTAATAACGCACCCACACCCAACGTCATCATCACACTGGCCATCGCACGTCCGCCTCGCCAATGGGTCAGTGGCGCAGACCACACCAGCGGTGCAATCAGCGTGGCAATCGCCAAGGCACTCCACATCAGCATCACCGTCGCCGTACTTGCCCCTTTGGTTTTGACCCAAGCCACAATAAACGTCATGTAGACGATGTAACCCAAACCAAAGCACGTATAAGAAATAAACGCGGGCAGCATCGGACGCAATGGCCAATGTGATGAGCCCAGCGCTTGCGTGGGTTCATCAATTTGATTGACTGCATAGGCGGCCACCAGTGTCATGCCAGCAGACAACCCACCCATGCCCCACCACACATCGGGCCACGCCGCGACGCCGTAACGCGCAAGCCACCACGGAATCAACACGCCACTCAACAACAACCCCAAGCCCGCACCACCAAAATAAATCGTGATGCAACGCGTACTCCATTTAGGGTCTTGCGCAACGATATTGCCGGCCAATGCGCCGCCACAAATAAACACCGCTGCGCCACCAACGCCGGCGAGCAATCGACAGACTGCAAGTGCAGTCACATCACGTAACCAGCCGGTGACTAACACGGCCAACACGGTGAGTAACATCCCGCGATGAAACAACACTTTGTTGCCCCAAGACTGCACCAACAAGCGCGTCAAAATCGCACCGAGTAAATAGCCCAGGGCATTGCTCGTATTTAATAATCCAGCCAATGAAAAACTCAGCGCTAAGTCATCGCGCATCGCTGGCAGTACCAGCGCGTAAGCAAATCGCGCAAACGAATTAGAGACCGTCGGTCCAAGAGACAACGCCATAGCCAAGCAAAGAATTCGTTGCGTCGACAACACACTCACCCCAGATAAATAAACTTGTTTCTTGACGCGTTAGTGACTGGCTGCGTCGCACCAGACCAAATCCTATGCAGACTTCGCATGCCTACCGATCTCTTGCAATCCAAGATTTGACAGTCACTCCCCACCCAGACAACATCGTACGCACGAATGATCACTCAAAGGAGAAGTCTCTCATGGGTCAATGGAGTCGTCAGGATCATCCCGAACCATTTATCGAACTCGTTTCTCCAGAACACGCCACCGGCGCGCGCCGCGCACTGTATGACGAACTCGAGCAAGTCCGCGGCAAAGGCAAGGTATCCAATTTGTTTCGCGCGTATGCCGCCTTTCCAGAATTGGGACGCGCCAATTTTCATCGTTTGATGGCCTTACTCACTCAAGGCAGTTTGTCGGTCAAGTTTAAAGAGGCGGTGATGACCGCCTTGGCCGAAATCAATCGCTGCGATTACTGCGTATCGTTTCATGCCACTGCGATGAAAAATGCGGGGGCCAGCGACGCAGAAGTCGCAGCGGCTTTACGCTTTGATCCGCAAGGCATTGGACTCAACACCAAAGAGGCCGCCTTATTTGAATTTGCACTCAAAGCCAATGGTGATCCACACGGCATCACACCCGAAGATTTTTTGCCCTTGCGCTCCAGTGGCGCGACGGATGGCGAAATTGTTGAAGCGCTCGAAACCGTGAACACCGGAAACGCATTTAATTTAATTAACGGCGCGTTAAACGTCGGCGCCGATGACTTTTTGGGTGGCTATCTGGCAGAACGTGGCAAAGCGTGGGCGGCTGAACGATGAACGGGGGTTGCAGGGGTAATTGCTAATGCATCCATCACGACCCGCCGCCTTGGTTAGCAGCGCAGCACTCAACACCTTACGCGCTTCTCAACGCTTGCTGCTGATCACCTTTACCGGACCGCACTGTGCGATCTGTAAACGCTTGGCGCCCATGTTATCCACGGTCTTAAACGAATACGCCGATCAACTTGATGCAGTTAAAATTGACGTCGAAGCGTTTGAGTCACTTGCCGTTGAGTTTGCTGTCCGTAGCTTACCGACCACGCTGTTGCTACGCGGCGATGTAGAGCTCGGACGCATCGCCGGTTTTGCAACCGCAGGACAATTACGGCATTGGATCAGCGCGCAAATCGACGCTTAGCCACAACATTCGCTCACCATCCTATTGGAGGATAACCATGCAACGTATTCAACTCGTGACCGCACCAGATGCACCCAACCCACCTGGACCATTTTCACACGCAGCCGTTGTTGGGGATTGGGTACACACCTCTGGAATGGGCGGATTGGACCCCAAGACAGGACAAGTCGTGTCGGATGATGTCATCGAGCAAACGGAACAAGCCATCACCAACACCGAGCGCATCTTAGCTGCCGCTGGGTGCACCTTGCAGGATGTGGTCAAGTCGGTGGTGTATCTCACCGATATGCAAGATTACCCGCGCGTCAATGCCGTCTATGAGAAACGCTTTGCCCCGCACAAACCCGCACGCACCTGCGTGGCCGTTTCAGCGTTGCCCATTCGAGAGCGCATGAAGCTCGATACGGTGGCGATCCGTCGCGCGGGTTAAATAACTGCACACGCGTTCTGTATTTTTTTGAGGCTCAACTCGTGCGCCTTCGATGCGATGACCTTCGGGTCGTATTGGTTCAATCCCTTTTTGTTTTTTTCTGCTTGGGTTTGTATTCCACCACCGCGCAGAGTCAATCTCTTGCTTGGGTTGGCGTATGGAAAACCTATAGCGATCAAACGGGCCTGGCAGAAAGTTTGATTCGAATTGATCACGTCGATGGTCAGTTGCGTGGTGTGGTCTTAGAAATTTTCGCACCGCCTGCACCGAGCGCCCAACCCTTGTGTGAAGAATGCGTCGGGGCGTTAAAAAATCAACCCGTGGTTGGCTTAAGTATTTTGCGCGCCGTACCCGAGCCAAACGGACAACAAGCACGTGGCGAAATTCTTAATCCAGAAGATGGCCGAACGTATCAATGCCTGTTGCGTCCGATCGATAGCGGTAAAGCGCTCGAGGTGCGCGGTTATATCGGGCTACCGCTGTTTGGTCGTACCCAACGTTGGGTCCGCGTGCCATAAACGGCAGGCATACTATGGCTTTCGCTCAAAGGATTGCCATGAAATCGATGCATTGGATCGTGGGCTTGATTGGGATGTCGAGTGTTGCATGTCTGGTCAATGCCCAAGAGGCCACCTTCACAACCCGTCAACTCACCCCTGAGGTGGCAATGCAAGCCGCTCAAGCTGCGCTCGCCAGTTGCCGACGCGCTGGATATCAAGTGAGCGTGGCTGTGGCCGATCGCTCTGGCACCACGCAGGTGTTACTACGCGATCGATTTGGTGGTGCCCATACGGTGCGAGCGGCAATGGACAAAGCTTGGACGGCGGCGAGTTTTCGTTTGTCGACCGCAGCGCTTGCCGAAGAAACGCAAGCCAATAAGCCGATGAGCGGTATCCGCCAGTTACCGCATGTCGCTGCCTTTGGTGGTGGCCTGCCGATCGATGCGGGTGGCAGCACCTTGGGCGGAATCGGTGTGTCAGGCGCACCCGGCGGCGAAGCCGATACGGCCTGCGCACAAGCTGGCATTGCGGCGATTCGCGATGCCATCGAATTTCAATAGTGCGCCGCACAAGTTCAGTCTTGTGCGATTTCTATTTCATTTGTTGATCCACGCCACGCCATTGCTCGCTGCGCAGGCTATAGTTTGATCATGTCTACGCTGGCTAGTAACGCCATCCACACGCTGCAACATTTCACGCGCAGTCGCCTAGCGCGCGCGTTGCTATTTTTTTTCTGCTTCAACCTTGTTGTTTTCGTTGCGCTTACTGTGCCCCCTGCCATTGTGCTAGCCGATGCCAGCACGCATGCGCCCAAAGGCGTGTTTAGCGAAAGTTTTTTGCTGTTGCTTGAAGATGCCAAAGACGCAGAGCGCGAAGGCAAGCGCTTATTAATTTTTTTTGAGCAAGATGGTTGTCCTGCGTGTCGACGCATGGCGGAAAACACCTTTCGTGACGCGCAGGTTCAATCTATCCTCAAACGGGATTACACGCTGCTCGCCATCAATATTCATGGCGCCCGAGAAACCACATGGATCGATAACAAATTACGCAGCGAAAAAGATCTCGCAGCCTTCCTCGGGGTTCGCGCCACGCCAACACTGCTGATGCTTGACGGTCAGGGCAAGGTACTCGCACGCAAGGTGGGCTATCAATCAGCCGCAGATTTTTCTGCGTTACTTTCTACCGCTCCATCTAAAAAGTATTGAGCGCTCAATGTCCGCACGTAAATTTTTTGGACGCATTCTTCCGGCCACCGAAACACCGCGCACACCAACGCGCTCCTCACGTCGTCGCTTTTTACAACACACCTTGGGTGCTGCTGGTGCGGCAACGCTCGCCCTACCCAGTCATTCCGCGGACAATACCGCAGCAGGGGATCCAGCGATCCTCAAACCACAACCGCATCGCATCGGCTTAGGCCAACCCGTAGCCACCTTTGGTTATGGCCAACCGTCGCAATGGGAAAAAAATTTACAGCGTCGACAAAGCCCTGGCCTCACGCGTGTTACGCAATCGTCCGTAGCCTTTACACCGCTACAAGGCAGCTTTGGCATTCTTACGCCTAACGGATTGCACTTTGAGCGACACCATCAAGGTTGGTGGGATATCGATCCGTCGCAACACCGCTTAATGGTGATGGGTCTAGTCAAGGAAGCGCGCGTTTACACCATGGACGACTTAATGCGTCTGCCCTCTGTGTCGCGTATTCACTTTATTGAATGCGGTGCCAACACCGGCATGGAATGGGGCAATGTCGCCGTACCGTCAGTGCAATACACACACGGCATGTTGTCTTGCTGTGAATTTACGGGCGTGCGTTTATCGACCTTACTCGATTTAAGTGGCTTTCATAAAAAAACTGCGCGCTTTGTACTTGCCGAAGGCGGCGACGGCTCTGGTCTGTCACGTAGCATCTCGATAGAACAAGCACTCGATGATGTGATCGTGGCTTGGGCCATGAACGGCGAAATGCTGCGACCTGAAAATGGCTATCCACTGCGCTTGGTCGTGCCAGGCGCACAAGGCGTGTCTTGGGTGAAATGGTTGCGTCGCCTTGAGGTGGGTGATCAACGCTGGGATCAACGCGAAGAAGTACTGCATTACGTTGATTTGATGCCCGATGGAATGCATCGACAATACACGCAGATCCAAGAAGCCAAATCCGTCATCACCTCACCATCTGGCGGGCAGACTTTATTGGATCATGGCTTTTATAACGTGACTGGTTTGGCTTGGTCTGGGCGTGGTCGTGTCAAGCGAGTCGA
>CAWUMP010000141.1:0-6878 GCA_963923385.1 uncultured bacterium
AATCGACAGAGCGCATGGCGCAAGTAGCTGACGCGTTTCGTCGGGCGAAAGCAATTGGCAATTTACCTACTGAGACGGCGGTGTATGTCGAGCAGCGCTTGCGTCACTTGCCATAAATGCACTCGGCAGCGCTCTAACGCTTTAGGCGTTGCTCGTGATCATCGGCCTTCAAATTTCGGCGCACGTTTTTCGTTGAAGGCGCGGATTCCTTCTAGGCGATCTTCAGTCCCAATCAGCCTGTTGTACGCTTCGATTTCATAGCGAAGCCCGGTGCGTACATCCATTTGCAGACCAAAGTGAATCGACTTTTTTGCTTGCCGTACTGATAAAGGCGCATTGGCCGCGATACGGCGTGCGGTGTCGAGTGCCTGAGGTAATAGATCTTGCGGTTCGATCACGCGATTCAAAACTCCCCAATCAAGCGCCTCTTGAGCGCTAAACGGGCGACCGGTGAGAATGATTTCTTTGGCGCGACGCTCGCCAACCGCGCGGGGTAGATTTTGTGTGCCGCCTGCGCCAGGCATGATGCCAATGGTGACTTCAGTGAGTGCAAAGCGCGCTTGTGGCACACCGTAAGCAAAGTCGCAGCACAACACCATTTCTAAACCGCCAGCGTAGGCGTGTCCGTTGACTGCCGCGATCACGGGGATCGGCAATTCAAGCAAGGTCCAGAACATTTCTTCGAAGATCTCGTGTTGCCGTTGCCAGGTGGGCACATCCATGCCGTTGCGCTCTTTTAGATCGCCGCCAGCGCAAAACGCTTTTGACTCAACCGCGGTATAGACCACGCAGCGAATATCACCTGCATCGCGGGTGAGGGCGAGCCACAGATCGCGTAGCTCAATACCCATCTGTGTATTGAGCGCGTTGGCAACGGTGGGACGATTTAAATGTACAACCAATACGTGCGCTTCGGGACGTGAAAGTTGTAGTGTTTGCGGCTGCCAATCATTGAGGTTCATGCGTGCTCTGTCGGGGAAAGATATCGTGAATAGGGGGGCGATACGCGAGCCCAACATACCAGAAAGTTGGCCGGTCATTGGTGGCCAATCATGCTGCGTTGGTGATGTCGCAGTGTGTCTACGTTGGGGGCGCATTGTCTACCCTACGAGGTGGGCGTGTTAGAATCGGTGCTTATTTGTAGGGGCTGTGCAAGTGATCAAAGGATCCTGCGTGGACCTGCAACTCATGGTGTTCTCCCTCATAAACGCTACGTGCGCATTCTCCTTTCAAACGACGACGGCTATTTCGCACCTGGTTTGGCTGCGCTGGCAGCGCAACTCGCGCCGCTTGGAGAGGTGACTGTGGTCGCGCCTGAGCGTGACCGCAGCGGTGCGTCGAATTCGCTCACACTCGATCGGCCGCTCACTGTGCGTCGTGCCGCCAACGGGTTTTACTACGTGAATGGCACCCCCACGGACTGCGTACATTTGGCAGTGACTGGATTTTTAGAGCACTTACCAGACATTGTTGTCTCCGGCATCAATCATGGTGCCAACATGGGTGATGACACGATTTATTCAGGTACTGTGGCTGCAGCGACGGAAGGGTATTTGTTGGGTATCCCATCGATTGCGATGTCGCTGGCTAGTCACAGCGGCCAACACTTCAGTACAGCCGCGCGCGTTGCGGCGGAGCTTGTCGAACGTTTTGCGCGCGCACCGTTGGGAGAGCCGGTGCTTCTCAACGTCAACGTGCCAGATCAGGCTGAACACACGGGCCTAGAAATGACGCGACTAGGAAAACGTCACAAAGCCGAGCCCGTGGTCAAGTCGACGAACCCACGTGGTCAAACGATTTGGTGGATTGGTGCGGCTGGCGCGGCCGCGGATGCTGGACCAGGCACCGATTTTTTTGCGGTTGCGCAGGGCCGCGTCGCGATTACACCGCTACAAATTGATTTGACGAATCACGCGCAGGCGCAATCGGTGCGTCAATGGTTGGCCTCTTAAGTGGTGCGTGACGCGCGTCAACTTGCTGGGATTGGAATGACTTCGCAGCGTACGCGCGAGCGTATGGTGGAGCGATTGCGCGAGAATCGCGGTATTCGTGACGAAAAAGTGTTAGGTGCGATGTCGCGTGTGCCACGTCATTTGTTTGTTGAAGAAGCGCTGGCCCATCGTGCGTATGAAGATGATGCGTTGCCAATTGGCTTAGGTCAGACCATCTCACAGCCGTATGTGGTGGCACGTATGATTGCCGCATTGCGTGAAGGTGGGCGCGAATTAGGTCGCGTGCTTGAGGTGGGTAGTGGCTGCGGTTATCAAGCGGCGGTGCTGGCACAACTGGCCACCGAGGTGTACTCGATTGAGCGTATCCAGGCCTTGTTAGATCGCGCAAGACGCAATCTGTTGGGCCTTAAACTTTCCAACCTGCGTTTGGTATATGGCGACGGCAACGCGGGTCTTGAGAAGGTCGCGCCCTTTGATTCGATTATTTTGGCCGCTGCCGCCCCCGAAATTCCCCAAGTGTTGCTTCAACAGTTGGCAATCAATGGCAGAATGATTCTGCCGTTAAAAACGCCGGATGCAGGACGTGGGACACAGCAACTGGTTCTCATCGATCGTACTGCCCGTGGATTTACTGAAACACGACTCGATGCCGTTCGTTTTGTTCCTTTAGAGGCAGGCAAGATCTGATGGATAAATTCGTGCGTAGAACGTTTCCTGTAAGCCATCCGAATATGGTGCTCGCATTGGCGATCAGTGCGCTCGTTAATGCGTGCTCTGTTGTGGTGCCTGCACCCGTCGGAGAGCGCTCACCCACACCGACGGCACAATCCCGAGCGCCAGTGGCCCAAGGAGTGAGCACACAAACGGCGACGCCAACAACCAGCAGCCAAACTGCGGAGAGCGCTCCGGTTCCGCAAGGCTATTACCGAGTCAAACGTGGCGATACCCTATACAGCATCGCGCTGGATAACGGACAAGACCATCGCGATGTTGCGCGATGGAATGCGTTAGACAATCCCAATCGTATTCAAGCGGGCCAGCAATTACGCGTGGTTCCACCCGAGGCGGAAGCCGGTGTACAGATCGCGCCCGTGCAGGGTTCGGGCAGTGTGACTGCGCGACCATTAGATGAGCCGATCAAACCCGAACCCGCCAAGCCTGAGGCCATCAAACCAGAAGCGCAACGCGTTGTGACAGAAACAGCTAAACCCGCTGCGGCAGGCGTACAAACCGAGCCACGCGCGCAGCGTTTGGCCTACAGCGATCAGACCTTGGCCAACATGCAACGCGCTGCAGAGGCAAAAGCCCAAACTGCCGCACCCACACCAAAGCCTGAACCCGTGCGACCGGTGGACGCAGTGAAGCCTGCACCAGAAGTTGCAAAACCTGCCGCAGAGCCTATGAAACCTGCGGCCGAAGCGCGTGACACCGAGACTCCCGAATTTATTTGGCCCGCGCGCGGAAAATTATTGAGTGGCTTTAACGAAAGCACCAATAAGGGACTCGACATTTCGGGTAAGGCAGGTGATCCGATTGTTGCCGCAGCACCTGGACGCGTGATTTATGTGGGCACGGGTATTCGAGGTTACGGCAAACTTATCGTGATTAAACACGAAGGTAACTTTAATAGCGTGTACGCGCACAATCGCGAAATTCTTGTGAAGCAAGACCAACAAGTCGCACGGGGTCAAAAGATTGCTGAACTTGGTGATACCGATGCTGATCAGCCAAAGCTACATTTTGAAATTCGGCGCACCGGTAAGCCGGTTGACCCAGCGAAATTTTTGCCAGCACCGTAGTGTGCCGACCTCGCGCGTGAGCCTCGTTGTCGGCTAGCGGGAGCGTCTTTCACGAAGCGCGTGTGCTAAATCCATCACAGCAGCAGCATAAAAGGCGCTGCGGTTATAGCGCGTGATCGCGTAAAAGTTTTGTAGGCCAACGCGATACTCGGTAGGCAAGTCAGGCGTGGGCAAATCAATCAGCGCGCCTCGCTGTTGCTGATCGGTATCTGCGGATAACTGAAGCGCAAGACCTTGCGCTTGTAATTCGACTAAGCTGCGTGTGGGTAGGATGCCTTCGGCGAGCAACGCATCCACGTTGGCTGTGCCTGCTGAAGCTGTAAAGGCAATCGGTGCGCCATTTACCCAGCCGTGAATTTTTAGAAAGTTGCCAACCGATCCAATTGCATCGATAGGACTTTGCAGTAATCGTGTCTTGCCATCGCCATCAAAGTCGACGCCCCAACGGCGATAGCTGCTAGGCATAAATTGTGGAATGCCGATGGCACCCGCAAATGAACCGCGTAGCGTACGTGGATCAATGTTTTGTTCGCGTGACAGTAAGAGGTATTGCTCTAATTCGTCGCGAAAAAACTGCGCTCGCGGCGGGTAATCAAAAGCTAGCGTGGCCAAAGCGTCAATCACTCGATAAGTGCCGGTGTTACGTCCATACGCCGTTTCGACACCCAGAATTGCCAAGATCACTTCACGCGGTACACCGTAGTCAGACTCTGCTCGTGTGAGTGCTGTTGCGTGCTGTGTAGCGAATTGTAGGCCTTGACTGATATGACGCTCGGTCAGAAACAGGGCGCGATAGTTTTGCCAAGAGCGTTGACGCGGAGAACTCGGTGGTTGGATCGCTTGTAACACGCTGCTTTGTCGATGGGCAGACGACAACACGCGTTGAAGTGAAGCGGCGGAATATCCGTGTCGTGTTTGCATCTCTTGCATAAACACGTGTGCTTCTGGGTGCGTCACGTAACTCGATTTTTTACTGGATTTAGCGGACGGTTTTTTGCTTGCCGCTTGCGCATTGACGGGCATGTTTAGGTATGCAATACACAGCAGTGCGGTGATGACATACATCATCCGCGTGCGCGAGGTATGTTGGAATAGATTGAAAGAAATAGCGGGGCGCATAGCAAGCGGGAGGGTTATTCTTTTTTGGAGGCTAAAGTGTACGACGTCTGTGGTGAGAGAGGACAATCAAACGATGGACCGATTGAATAGTGGTCGATTGAATGGTGGTCGATAGATTCGGTGAGGAGATTCAATGGGTCGGGCTACTTAATGGGTGGGCCCATCATAGGCCCATCGACCTTTCCAAGCGGCATGCACACGCTCTGGATACTCGGCTTGCCCGAGACTTCCGTTGTATCGCCCGAGCGCACGAAAGTAATCACCATGCTCTAGATCAAGGTAGTGCCGCAAAATCACGCAGCCATACAAAACGTTGGTTTGTAGATCAAACAGGTTGTGATTGGTGCCTTCGCCTAATAGCTTTACCCAAAAGGGTATGACTTGCATCAAGCCACGCGCGCCGGCTGAAGAAACAGCTTGCGGTTGAAAGCCGCTTTCAATTTGAATCACTGCTAACACGAGCTGTGGATCAAGCCCAGTGCGTGTCGCGTAGTAGTGCACAGCTTTGAGTAATTCCGTTCGCCGTGCGTGGTCGGGGATGCGGACACGTAAACGCTCGTGCATGGTGTTTAACCAACGCCGCGCATGTTCAATCTCTGAAAACTGCAACACGGGCGGAGTGGCATCACGCACAGCACTACGTAATGCAACGCGTACGCTGTCTGCGAGTGGCTCGTATTGTTGTTGTCCTGCAAATGCAAAAGCGCTAAATCCGATGCTCAGTGTGGCGAAGAGCCACCGTGACAAGAAGCGCTTCACGCGTTGACAGTGTTGGCCTGTAACTGTGTCTGCGCGTGCTTGAGGGCTTGATCGAGCGCGATGACGATCGGCGCTGCATCGCGGCGCCCTTTGTATTCGGCTGTGCCTGCCGCCAGCCCCTTTTCTGAAATAACAAAGCGATGCGGAATACCCAGGAGTTCCATATCGGCAAACAACACCCCAGGACGCTCATCGCGATCATCTAAAAGCACATCAATGCCAGCGGCTTGAAGTTGCGCATACAACGTGTCGGTGGCTTGTTGCACGTGTGGGTTTTTGCGGTAGCCGATCGGCACCACGCAGACTGTCCAAGGGGCGATCGCGGCAGGAAATAAAATGCCGCGCGCATCGTGACCTTGTTCAATGGCTGCGCCGACAATACGCGTGATCCCAATACCATAACAGCCCATTTCCATGAGGCAGCTCTCGCCTTTGGCATCGAGCACAGTGGCATTGAGTGCTTCAGCGTATTTTGTTCGCAGCTGAAAAATGTGTCCGACTTCGATGCCACGACAAATCTCGAGCGTACCTTGGCCATCGGGGCTCGGGTCACCTGCTTGCACGTTGCGAAGATCAGCAATCAAATTGGGCTCGGGCAGATCACGCCCCCAATTGACGCCGGTGAGGTGCGCATCTTCTGCGTTGGCGCCACAGACAAAGTCGTGCATCGTTGCCACGCTGCGATCAGCGATCACGCGAATGCTTGCGTCGATGCCTACCGGACCGATATAGCCAGGCTTGCAGTTCAGGTGCGTCACGATTTCTTCGCTGGTAGCAAACCGAAACGGGGCGAGCCCAGGTACTTTGCTTGCTTTAATTTCGTTGAGTGAATGATCTCCGCGGATGAGTAGCAACACAAATTCATTGTCGTGTACGACCGCGAGTGCCTTGATGGTGTGCTGTAGGGGCAACTTCAGTAAACGAGCAACGGCTTCGCAACTGGTGGTGCCTGGCGTTGCAACCTGTGTCATCGGGGCGGTGGGTGCGGCGCGCGGTGTTGTTGGTGCGAGCGCCTCGGCTAACTCGATGTTGGCGGCGTAATCGGATTGCGGACAAAAAGCGATCGCATCTTCACCTGAGTCGGCAAGGACATGAAATTCATGGGAAAGGCTTCCGCCAATCGCGCCGGTATCCGCCAGAACGGCCCTGAATTCAAGGCCGAGGCGCTCAAAAATACGGCTGTAGGTCGAGTGCATGACCTCATAGGTTTCATTCAGCGACTCGGACGTCATATGGAAGGAATAGGCAT
>CAWUMP010000142.1:0-6826 GCA_963923385.1 uncultured bacterium
ACAAGCACATGACAGCGCAGTGACTTATTTCTTTCATATAGATAAGCTAACCTAGTGGATTGCCCCGAGTTGCATAGAGCGACGCCCATGTCCGGACCGACCAAAAAAGTGCACGCCGCCACCGCGAGTCCGTTGGCGCACCACGAGCAATTTTTGAACCGCGAGCTCGGGCACCTGGCCTTTAATCGACGTGTGCTGGCCCAAGCCGAAGACCCCAGCGTGCCGCTTCTTGAGCGACTGCGCTTTCTGACCATCGTGTCCTCAAACCTCGATGAGTTTTTTGAGATTCGCGTAGCCGGCTTAAAAGAAAAAATCAAACATGGCATTCGCGAGACGGGTCCAGATGGTCATGATGCGGCTTGGGTCTACGCAAAAGTGAGCCACGACGTACGCCAACTCATCGACGCTCAATACCAATTACTCAACGACGTCTTGTTACCTGCGCTTGAAACAGAGCAAATTTTCTTTCCACGTCGGCAAGACTGGACACCCACACAAAAACATTGGATTCGCGACTATTTCATGCGCGAGGTGTTGCCTGTACTCACGCCCATTGGACTTGATCCAGCGCATCCGTTTCCGCGCGTCTTTAATAAAAGCCTAAATTTTGCTGTCGAGCTTTCAGGTAAAGATGCCTTTGGACGTAATTCGGGCGCGGCCATTGTGCAAGCGCCACGCGCACTGCCGCGCGTGATCCGTTTACCCTCGCAAAAAAATCATCGCTACGAATTTGTGTTTCTCTCTTCTGTCATGCACGACCACGTCGGCGAATTGTTTTCAGGCATGCAGGTACAAGGCTGTTATCAGTTTCGGGTCACACGAAATTCTGATTTATTTGTCGATGAAGAAGAAGTCAAAGACATGCGTATCGCCTTACAAGGCGAATTGCTCGAGCGGCATTTTGGCCACGCGGTACGTCTAGAAGTTGCCGACAATTGCTCAGCGCGGATGGCAGAATTTTTATTAGCGCAATTTGCTTTATCGGCGGATGATTTATATCGCGTTGATGGCCCGGTAAATTTATATCGCTTACGCGAAGTACCCGATCAAGTCGATCGCCCCGAGCTCAAGTACCTCGAGTTCAAACCCGACTTACCTGCCAACTTAGAAAACGCTGCGGATATTTTTGCTTGCTTACAGCAGCGCGACGTGTTGTTACATCACCCCTACCAATCCTTTGCACCGGTCTTAAATTTTATTCGCGCCGCAGCCGAAGATCCGCAAGTCATTGCGATCAAACAAACGGTCTATCGCACCGGCACCGACTCCGAGCTCATGGAAACACTGATCAAAGCGGCGCAATTTGGCAAAGAAGTCACCGTCGTGGTCGAACTCATGGCGCGCTTTGATGAAGAGGCCAATATCAATTGGGCCACCCGTTTAGAAGCCGTGGGCGCCCATGTGGTGTATGGCGTTGTCGGACACAAAACCCACGCCAAAATGGCCTTGATTGTGCGACGTGAAGAAGACGCGAATGGCAAAACCCACCTACGCCGTTATGTGCATTTAGGCACAGGCAATTACCATCCGCGCACGGCGCGTTTGTACACAGACTTTGGATTATTAACCGCCAATGAGTCGATTTGTGCTGATGCCAACGATGTCTTCAAACAACTCACCGGACTTGGGCGCGCCGGTCGCTTGAAACATCTTTGGCAAGCGCCGTTCACCCTGCACAAACGAATTTTGGCGGCCATCCACGCCGAAGCGCAAGCGGCTGCAAAGGGTCAACCTGCACGCATCATCGCCAAGATGAACGCGCTACTTGAACCACAAGTAATCCAAGCGCTCTACGCCGCGTCACAAGCTGGCGTCAAAATCGATCTGATTGTGCGCGGCGTCTGTGCGCTACGGCCAGGCATTCCAGGACTTTCAGAAAACATCCGTGTCCGCTCGATCATTGGTCGTTTTCTTGAGCATTCGCGAATTTTTTATTTTCACGCCGCCGGTGAAGAACGCGTCTTTTTGGCAAGTGCCGATTGGATGGATCGCAACTTTTTCCGGCGAATCGAATTATGTTTTCCGGTATTAGATCCTGCACTCAAACAACGCGTCATTCGCGAAGGGCTAGATAGCGCGCTCGAGGATAACGTACAAGCATGGCTCATGCGCCCCGATGGTCACTACGAGCGCAGCGTGACTCGCCGTGGCTCACGCCAACGCGTCACGCAAACCGAACTACTTCAACTGTTGGCGCACGCGCCGCTCTCTTCAATTTAATTAAGATTGAGCCTTTTCTTAGGATGTCACGCCCATGTCGACACCACCTACCCCGATCAACGTTTTATTTTTATGCACACACAACTCAGCGCGCAGCATCTTGGCTGAAGCCTTACTCAATCATTTAGGTAGTCCGCGCTTTCGGGCATTTTCTGCAGGAAGCAGCCCGCGCGAGAATCAGCAACCACATCCGATGGCACTTCGCGTTTTACAAAACGCAGGGGTCGACACCCAATCACTCTCCAGCAAAAGCTGGGACGCCTTCGCGCATGCCGATGCCCCGCACATGCATCTCATCATCACGGTCTGCGATCATGCCGCTGGTGAGGTGTGCCCGATTTGGCCTGGTCACCCTGCGACTGCGCACTGGGGGTATGCCGATCCGAGTCAGACGACCGGGTCTGCTGAAGATATTGAAGCTGCATTTAGAAGCACCCTACATCAACTGCATAAACGCTTAGAGAGCTTCATCAACTTACCTATCGAGTCCTTTGATCAACAGGCATTACAAACCCAAGCACGGTCCTTGAGTCACACATGAACACAAACAAAGCCATTGCTGCTGAATGGGTCGGCACCGCCGCATTACTTGCTACGGTGATTGGCTCAGGCATCATGGCTGAACGCTTAAGTGCAGGAAACGCTGGCGTTGCGTTACTTGCGAATACGCTTGCAACAGTGTTTGCTTTGTATGTGCTGATTGAAACCCTCGCACCGATCAGTGGCGCGCACTTTAATCCTGTGGTGTCGATGGTCATGGTTTGGCGCGACAAACTTAGCCTCAAGCAGGGGCTTGGCTATGTATGCGCGCAACTGCTTGGTGCGGTGTGCGGCGCGTGGCTTGCACACGCGATGTTTGATGTATCGCTGCTGCAGTTTTCGATAAAACACCGCAGTGGACTGGGTCAGTGGATCGCCGAACTCGTTGCCACTGCGGGTCTACTGTTTGTCATCCTACGTGCCCCAACAAATAAAGCAGCGCCGCTGGTGGCTTGTTACATTGGCGCAGCCTATTGGTTTACCGCCAGCACGTCGTTTGCAAATCCTGCGGCCGTCCTCGGTCGTTTGCTCACCGATTCGTTTGCTGGCATCGCTCCGATCGATGCGCCAGCATTTGTGTTGGCGCAGTGTGTTGGGGCGTTGATGGGTGTTGTCTTGTCAACGCAACTTGCCCCAGACTCACATTAATTGGCCACGCTACAGTGCTTGGCGTAACGCAGCGTCAGCCGTGACATTGGTAAGAAAATAAAGAAATCCGCCGTATTAAATTCTGGATCCCAGGCCGGCGCACCACCAATCCAAGCACCGCTACGTAGATAAGCTTTGATCAAGGCCGGCATTTCCGCTGCACGTGATTGATCTAGCTGGTCGATCGGTAACGGCGTTCTTGGAAACACACTGTATTCAATCGGTGCCCGAAAAACTTCTGGTAATTGTGCATAGGCGGAAGCGGCACCATGCCCCCCATCAAACATACTCATGCTGGCACATCCGGCTAAATGGCGAATATTTCTGTTGCGTGCGTACACCAAAATGGCCTGCCACAGCTGTGAGATTACCTTACCTGAGCGGTACTCTGGATGGACGCAAGCACGGCCCAATTCCAACAGACCTTCTCGCAATAACTGCAATCGCGTCAGATCAAACTCAGCATCGGCGTAGTAACAACCAATACGACGCGCATTTTGTGGCGGTAACAATCGATATGTACCAACCACCTGATCTGTCTGCGTATCACGCGCGATCAAGTGATCACAGTGCGGATCAAAAATATCTTCATCGATGCCTAAGGTTTTTGAGGGCAACCTCGCACCCATCTCGTCGGAAAAAACGCGCCAACGCAGCGCTTGCGCTTCAGACAGCTCACGTTGATTAGACGCCAGCGACACACGAATCGTGCTGGTGTTCGATGGTGGAAATTCTCGTGATAGTAAGCGCTCATCTAAACGATCCATGCACTATCCTCTAAATTAGATTACATACACGGTGAATGTAACCCTGATGAATGACATCACTATGACGAGCAAATGACGTCCACATGACAAATCAACGCAACACGTGATCGGCATGCTAAATTTCAATTTGTCTCTACTCCCAAGACCATCGAACATCCATGGAAAGTCCGTTCAAAGGTAAAACTGGTATCCGTCGCCTCATCAATGCAGCCGGATACTCGCTAGCCGGTCTTTTGGCGGCCATTCGAAACGAAGATGCCTTTCGACAAGAACTTGCGTTGGCGATTGTTCTGATCCCACTTGGCTTGTGGTTTGGTCCGGGTGGATTGGCTAAAGCGGCATTGGTTGCAAGCGTACTGTTAGTGCTGATCGTCGAGCTACTCAACTCCGCGGTGGAGGCTGCGGTCGACCACACCTCGCTCGACCGTCACCCGCTTGCACGTCGAGCTAAAGACATTGGTAGCGCAGCCGTTCTGGTTGCGCTGATGAATGTACTTGCCACCTGGACGCTGATTTTTTTCTTTTAACGCCACCCTTGAGCAGGCCTTAGATCAACGCAGGCCCGCGACACCGTCACAGAAAATTCATCTAGCCGTAACCAGCTGTTCATCAGCGCCGTGCAAAGTGGCGTCTGTGATCAGCCCTATCGACATTCGCGAATTTGGACAACCGCTTGTTCGTCTACGCGTTGCATTGGTGACCGACACCTATTCGCCTGACGAGCAATCCGTGGCGAATTCCATCGATCAGCTCATGTCAGGATTACTTGAGCGAAACCACTGTGTGCAACTCATACGTCCAGCGGGGGTGGCAATTGCAGCCGATGGCGAGCATCCCTTTGCAATGGGCGCACGTCTTAGCCTTGCCTTGCCTAAACATTTATCACTGGGTATTCCAGCGCGCCAACACTTGGTGCGCTACTGGGGTGCGCATCGACCGAATGTGGTCCATATAGCGACCGAAGGAAAATTGGGCTGGTCTGCATTGTCCGCCGCGAGGAAGTTACATATCCCGATTGCGACAGATTTGCGAACGCATTTTCTCAACACGCCAGCACATCAAGTGCTCCATTGGTTGTCTAAGCCAATTGCGAGCTATTTACGCAAATTCCATAACCGCGCGAACACCACCCTAGTAACAGATACAAAGATTGCCGCAGAACTTCGTGCGCTCGGCTTCACACACATTAGACCAATCAACGACCAAGAGACAGACCGCGACGCCTCTTCTGTCACACCAGAGCGTCACGCAACGCTCTGCTATGAACGCGCACTGCTGGATACCGCAAACCTGTCTCAACCATTCAATGCGTGGCAAACATGACGCGGCTACAAAGCACCTTGCACCGCATACATTTACTAGATGTACATTGGTGTATTCAGTTTAATGCGGCCTCTCGGCACCGGCTGATTCTGATTTTTTTTCAGTTGATCAGTCGATTAGGCAACGGTGTCTTTTGGTATGCGCTCATGATTGGGCTTCTACTGCATGATTCCGCACATGAATATGCGTTAGTGCTAAAGATGTTAATCACCGGCGCAATCACTACATGCATTTATAAAATTCTCAAACACAAAACGTTACGACCCCGACCATATCAAGTGCATCAGCATATTGCGGTGGGGGCTCCAGCGCTGGATCAATTTAGTTTTCCGTCTGGACACACGCTACATGCAGTGATGTTTTCAATACTCGCTTGCACTGCCCATCCTGAGCTCATCTTGTCTCTTGGAACGTTCAGCGTGCTCGTTGCTATTTCACGCCTGGTGCTTGGCTTACATTACCCAAGTGACGTGCTGGCTGCCATCGGACTTGGCAGCTTGATTGGTTGCTTGGCGATCACGATTGCCCCTTAAAGCACACATGACTGACGTGTTGTCACAACCCATCGAGCGTACCGCCGCACCAACGGCCTTGCGTATTGCTTTTGTGACAGAAACTTTTACCCCAGAAATTAATGGTGTTGCGATGACGGCGGGTCAATTTGTCCGTGGCTTAAGACAGCGTGGCCACAACGTACAACTGATCCGACCCAAGCAGCGTCACGCGCCGCCACCAAACGATGATCCGAATACCTTATTGGTCAGCGGGCTTCCAATACCAAATTATCCGGGCTTGCAATTTGGCTTACCCTGCGCAAGCACATTACTTCGTTCATGGCGAGCGCAGCGTCCAGATATTGTGCATGTTGTCACTGAAGGTCCGCTCGGTTGGAGTGCGGTACGTACCGCGCATAAACTCAATATCCCAGTAACCAGTGGTTTTCACACCAACTTTCATCGTTACACAGCGCACTACGGACTTGGCTGGATGCAGCATGTAGTCAACGGATACCTACGCTACCTGCATAACCGAACCAAGTGCACGATGGTGCCTACTCGCGCGCTCGCGCTCGAATTAGATCGCCTGGGCTATCGCAACCTGTGCGTCGTTTCACGCGGCGTTGATACGCAGCTCTTCAACCCGTCGCGGCGCGACCCAGCGTTGCGAGCCCAGTGGGGGGTCAACGATCATGGCTTGGTTGTTTTATATGTCGGACGATTGGCCGCAGAAAAAAATATTCGTACCGTGCTGAACGCCTTTGCAGCCATACGCGCCTATCGTCGCGACGCTCGACTCGTTTTTGTTGGTGATGGACCACTGGGTGACAG
>CAWUMP010000143.1:0-6804 GCA_963923385.1 uncultured bacterium
TGTCTTGCATCAAATCACCAAACACCGTGCCCTGACCACAACCCGAGGTCACCGTACGATGTTGCATGCGCTCGTCTAGGGCGGGTGCCGCACCTTGTCGTGTGGTGATCGCGCATGCAGCGGTTTCCCAATCGACTTGTACTGCCGCGATTTCTTCAATCGATGTTACCAAGCGTTGATTGCGTAAATAACCAATCGCCAGAGCTTCGGGCGCCTGACCCAAGGTCATCAGCGTGACCAGTTCGCGCTTATCGATGTACAGCGTGAGGGCGTGTTCCCCTGCAATAGACGTCGGCACCATTTCGCCACGTTCATTCAAGGCCTCGACCTGAAAAGTTGCAGGGCGGCCAGCCTGTGTGATCTGGGGTAGCGTCATCACGGGTTGGTGTTAACCACCGATGTAAGACATTTCAACGCGACGTAGTCGCGCCGATTCGGGGAGTGCGGTTTGTGCCATGCGTAATTCTGAATAGCGATCTGCACGCGCACGCCAAAGCGCGGCAATGTGATCGCGCAATGTGGCATCGTCTGCGCCTTCGCGTAACAGTGTGCGTAAATCATAACCACTGCTTCCAAATAAACAGGTAAACAGCGCGCCCTCAGTCGATAGGCGTAAACGGTTGCAGTCGCGACAAAACGCCTGCGTGACTGAAGAGATCACGCCGATTTCGCCGCCGCCATCGCGGTAGCGCCAGCGTTCAGCGACTTCCCCACGATACTCAGGTGAAACAGGCTCAAGCGGAAATACCGCACCGATGCGTCGCAAGACTTCGGCCGACGGAATCACATCATCTAAGCGCCAACCATTGGTGGTGCCGACGTCCATAAATTCGATAAAACGTACGATGTGACCTGTGCCACGAAAGTGTCGCGCCATCTCGACGAGGTGCGCATCGTTCACACCACGCTTGACCACCATATTAATTTTGATCGGCGAAAAACCTGCAGCAGTAGCAGCAGCAATGCCTTCAAGCACTTGGGCGACACCGACATCGGCATCATTCATGGCGCGAAACGTGGCTTCATCCAGTGAATCGAGACTCACCGTCAATCGATGTAAGCCAGCCGCTTTCAGGGACACGGCTTTTTCTGCGAGCAATGAACCATTGGTGGTGAGCGTGAGATCTACATTGAGCGTTGCCAATTGGCGTATCAGATCGTCTAGGTTTCGTCGCACCAGTGGCTCGCCACCCGTGAGGCGAATTTTTTTGATCCCCAGGCCAACAAAAATACGCGCAAGTCGCGTGATTTCTTCAAAGCGCAATAAATCTGCTTGCGGCAAAAAGCGGTACTGCTCATCAAACACTTCGCGCGGCATGCAGTAGGTGCAGCGAAAATTACAACGATCAGTGACCGAAATACGCAGATCGCGTAACCCACGACCAAGCGTGTCGGCCAGCGCCAGACCGTCATAGCGCAGAGGCGCCACACGCGGTGGGCGAACGTTTGACTGAATCGGAATAACCTTAGTTGTCACAATGGATTGGGGGCGCAATGCGCTTGGCGATACACAGAAAACTCGGAGAAGGATCATAGCAGAGGGTTGAGTGCGTTATAGTTCGGTGCCCCCGAGTTTTGGTACTTTGTTTTGGATGACAACGCGCATGTCCGATCGAATTCGTCACGTGGCTGTCGTAATGCAGCGCCGAACGCTCAACGATCGTTGGCAAAGCGTGATTTGGCAGGCGCAGGCGGTGTTACCTCGGGCCGGACCAACCAACCCAAGCGATTCGGTGACGCAGCTGTGGATGCATGATGCAGATTGCACGCAGTGGTTACATCTTGGTTTGACACTGATGCTGCATCGAGACGAAGCGGAAGGCTATTACTTAAATGTGTCGACCGATACGCCGAGTGCCTTTGTGATGTGGCGTTTACAAGACGATCGCGCCATTCCGCAAGAAGTGACGCTGAGTTACAACGAAGCCGCCCGCTGGATGGATGCGGGCGAGCAAGTCGATGCGGTGCGCTTGGATGACAGCTTGTTCACTTGGGTGGGTGCGTATGTTGAAACTAACTACCGACCAGAAGCAAAAAAACGCCAGCGACCGCAGTCGTTTCGTCGCGCACAAGATCGTGGTGGACACTGAGCGTGTCTGAAGACAAAGAAAATTTTTTGTCGCGTTGGTCACGCCGTAAGCTCGCGCCTACGTCCACAGACAAGACCGAGACCACGCCAACGCCGCTTGGCGAATCTGCTGACAAGGGCGTGGCACGGTCCGATGCACAGCATTCTGCAACAGCGCATCAACTCCCCACATCGTCGGCGCAAACGCACGCTTCGGTGGCGCCTTTACCTGCACTCGATGCACTGACCCCGCAAGCCGACTTTACGCCGTTTATGCAAACGCACGTCGAGCCAGCGGTGCGCCGCGCCGCACTCAAAACCTTATTCAAGGACCCGCACTTTAATGTGATGGATGGGCTCGATATTTATATCGACGATTACAGTCAACCCGATCCTATTCCTGCGGCCATGATGCAAACCTTGTATCAAGCGCAGCAGCACGTGTTTCAAACGCCGGCTTCTGGTGCGGCATCAGATCAACCCACGGACGCGGAAGTCGACGCATCTCAGGCGCCAACGCCAACGCCAACGCCAACGCCAACGCCAACGCCAACGCGATCAACCGACCCGATCAGCGAACATGCAACGCACATTCAACGACAACCTCAAACGCCCTCGCGTACGACAGCACAAGATACCTCGACTCAAATTACGCCGACCCAATTGTCCGTCACACAGCCGATCAAAAAATAGATGAGCCTCGTTGATAAAACCCTGAAGATTTGTAATTGCAATGCGAGCATGACGCTGGATGCGAGCGCGCTCAGCGCAGCGCTACATTGCCGCACCCCGGTCCAAGTCCACACGGCCTTGTGTCGTCAAGATATCGCGCAGTTTCAGCGTGCACTTGGGGCGCCAGAGATGCTGGTGGCATGTACGCAAGAGGTCGCGTTATTTAACGAAGTCGCGCAGGCTTCAGAGGCAAAGGGGCAGATTGATTTCGTGAACATTCGCGAAACAGCAGGTTGGTCAAGCGAAGCAAAAAACGCCACCCCAAAAATTGCTGCGCTGATTGCGTTGGCAGCAATGCCTGATCCCGAACCTGTGCCAACGGTGGCTTATGAATCGCGCGGCAGCGTGCTGGTGATTGGACCAGGGGCGACTGCATTTGCTTGGGCCGAACGATTGGCCGATACGCTCGATGTGTCGGTGCTCATGACCGATAGCCAAGCGACGCAATTGCCGGAGACGCGTGCCTTTGCGGTGTGGTCTGGGCAATCGGTGCACGTGCGGGGTTGGTTAGGCGCATTTGAAGTGCAATGGCAACAAGCCAACCCGATTGATCTGGATGTGTGTACGCGTTGCAATGCATGTGTGAGCGCTTGTCCAGAAGGGGCGATCGATTTTTCATACCAAATTGATTTGTCACGTTGTCGTTCACATCGCGCTTGTGTGAGCGCGTGCGCACAGATTGGTGCAATTGATTTTGCGCGGGCACAAACGCAACGTACCGAGCGATTTGATTTGGTGTTTGATTTGTCGCCTACAGCGTTGTTGAGTCAGGCAGATTTACCCCCAGGTTACGTGGCGCCCGGTGATGCACCGTTGGAGCAAGCCTTGGCGGCTGCAACGCTTGCCAAGCAAGTGGGCGCATTTGAGAAGCCTAAATTCTTTGAATACAAAGCGCGTTTGTGTGCGCACAGTCGCTCTGCACGTTCGGGTTGTACGCAATGTATTGATGTCTGTTCAACTGGTGCAATCCGTAGTGACGGGGATGGCGTGCATGTTGAGCCGCAGTTATGTCAGGGTTGTGGTGCTTGTTCAACCGTGTGTCCCACTGGCGCAATGCGTTATGCCTATCCACGCGTTCCAGACACGGGGGCACGTTTACAAACAGTCCTGAGCACCTATCGTCAGGCGGGCGGCGAGGGCGCTTGTTTGTTGTTACACAACACGTCCTCTGGAAAAACATTGGTCCACACGCTCGGACGAAACGCGGCGGCCAATCAAGGTCGAGGATTACCGGCGCGCGTTATTCCGTTTGAGTTATTTCACATTGCCTCGACGGGCATCGATGTTTGGCTTGGTGCGATTGCCTCCGGGGCATCGCAGCTGCGGGTGTTATGTACTTCGCAAGAACCTGAAGCGTATGTGGCTGCATTGCGTGTGCAAGTACGTACCGCGCAAGAGATGTTGATGGCACTGGGTTACGGCGAGGCGGTGATTGCGCTGATTGAGGTCAGTGATGCGCCCGCATTGGAGCAGGCAATCTGGGCCCTACCTGCGGCAACCGGTTCGATTCCTCCGGCTCGCTTTCATTTATCGCATGAAAAGCGTACGACGCTTGATTTTGCATTGGAGCACTTGGCAAAACACGCACCCACGCCGCAAACGAACATTGCGTTACCAGCTGGCGCGCCGTTTGGCGCGATCCAGGTCAATCGAGACACCTGCACCCTTTGTAAGGCGTGTATTGCAGCGTGCCCTGCAGCGGCTTTGTTAGATGCACCCGAAACACCGAGTCTGCGCTTCATCGAGCGTAATTGTGTGCAGTGTGGTTTGTGCGCGAGTACCTGTCCGGAACAGGCGATTCGTTTGGTACCGCAGTTGAATCTTGCGCCGACCGCACGTGAAGCGGTGGTGCTGAACGAAGCCAAGCCTTTTCATTGTGTTCGATGTAATACCCCATTCGCGACTCAAGTGATGATTGATCGCATGCTGGGTCAGTTGGGTGGACACAGCATGTTTGCAGGGGATGGGGCATTACGACGGTTACAGATGTGCGCGGATTGTCGGGTGATTGATTTGATGCAGACCAAGAATGACCCGTCGGTGCTCGATTTGGATCGCTCGTCATGAGCACCGGCTCTCCCGTCGAATTCATGCTCGGGCCGGCGCCTGAAGATTTAGCGCGCGCTGATATTTATGCCGTGCTCGCGCGTTTTTTTTATGCGCCAGCAGATCCACCCCTACTCGATCTGATGGCCAACAGCCCGCCGTTAGAAGCCGACGAGAGCACTGGTGAATTTGCACGCGCTTGGGCTGGGCTGATTGCGGCTTGTGCGGCGACCAACGAGAACGCTGCACAAGATGAATTTGATGCGTTGTTTGTCGGCGTCGGTAAAGCGCCCATCTCGCCCTATCTGGGTGCATGGTTACCCGCGGCGGTGAGTGAGTATCCGTTGGTCGATTTACGTGCGTTTTTGCTCTCGCAAGGGCTCGCCCGACAGCAAGCGGTGAGCGAACCCGAGGATCACATTGCGGCCGTGTATGAAGTGATGCGACATTTGATTTTGCAACCACATGCCAGCATGGATGCGCAGCGCGAATTTTTTCGTCATACGATTTGGCCCGGCGTTCCTCGACTGTGTGCTGCGCTGCAAGCAAACGAACACGCGCAGCTATTCAAGGCGGTTGCGCGCTTGGCATCTGCGTTTGCCGAACTCGAAAACGCAGCATTCGAGATGCTCTAGCCGGTCACGCACCAAGCCAGCTCAGCGTGACGATTCGTCGCGCGTCTGGCCCGTTGAATGTTGCGTTGCAGGAAGCGCCCCTGGTTTCGCCGCTAAGAAGCATCGTATTGCGGATATGCAGGGCTTGAATACGTTGCGCCTGCGCGGTTTTTCCTTGTTGCATCACGTCATACAAGTGTCAGAAATTTATTGCTTGGAACGAGAAACACACTACAATCATTTTGCTTCTTACTTGTGTGACAGGTTGACCACCGCCTGCTTGATCACGACCGTGTTTCAAGCCTTCGTGCAGCAGTTGTTCTGGCCGAATTCAGGAGACGAACATGGCAAAAACCAACGCCCTCTCGCAACATTCCCGTCGACATTTTTTGTTGGCACTCAGCGCTGGCACAGCGTCAACGGCTGCCGCACTGGTGGCAATGAAGCCCACCACAGCGCAAAAAACTTCAGCGACCGAACAGCGCCCCGAGGGCGCGGGATACACCGCGTCAGCGCACATCAATAATTACTATCGCACCGCGAAGATTTAAGGAGAACCGCCATGCAATTGACGCGCAAAACGTCCTCGGTCTCGACGACGGCTGCTTCGAGTGGTCGCTTATCGCGTGCCTTATCAGGTGCGCTAGGAAAAACCATTGATCGCCGCACATTTTTGAAGCGCTCCGGTTTGAGCGTCGGTGCCGGTGCCGTTGCTACCCAGTTACCGTTTAATTTGATTGGCTCAGCCGAAGCGGCGAAAGCGGGCGAGACAGCTAAATCTGAAATCAAGCGTACCGTTTGTACGCACTGCTCGGTGGGTTGTGCTGTCGATGCCGTGGTTCAAGATGGCGTGTGGGTACGCCAAGAACCGGTGTTCGACTCACCAATTAATTTGGGCGCCCATTGCGCCAAAGGCGCCGCAGTACGTGAGCATGGCATCACGCATGATTCGCATCGCTTGAAATATCCAATGAAGCTGGTGGATGGCAAATATAAGCGCATCAGCTGGGATCAAGCCTACGATGAAATCACTAAAAAATTAGTCGACTTACGTAAAGAGTCGGGACCAGATTCTTTGTTTGTTGTGGGTTCTTCGAAGCACAACAACGAGCAAGCGTATTTGCTGCGCAAGTGGGTGTCGCTGTGGGGCAGCAATAACACCGATCACCAAGCGCGTATTTGCCACTCTACGACCGTTGCGGGTGTTGCCAACACCTGGGGGTATGGCGCGATGACCAACTCGTACAACGATATGCAGAACACCAAGTGTGCGATGTATATCGGATCGAATGCTGCCGAGGCGCATCCGGTGTCGATGTTGCACATGCTGCACGCCAAAGAAAC
>CAWUMP010000144.1:0-6681 GCA_963923385.1 uncultured bacterium
TACACAAGGAGTATCGTCGGCAGCGTCAGATGTGTATAAGAGACAGGGTCGGCTGTTACGTGCCCGGCGGAAAATTTCCTTTGGTGGCCTCTGCCATCATGAGTGTGGGTACCGCAAAAGCGGCAGGGGTTCGTTATGTCACCGCTTGCGCACCACCACGCGATGCCAACGGGATGTATCCCTACACCCTCTATGCACTGCATTTAGCCGGCGCCGATGAGATCTACAACTTAGGGGGGGTGCAGGCCATGGCCTCGATGGTGCATGGCTGCCTTGGCATGCAACCCGTGGACATGATCACCGGCGCAGGCAACGCCTTTGTTGCCGAATCTAAGCGTCAATTATTTGGTCAAGTCGGCATCGATTTGCTTGCCGGCCCGACCGAAATTTTAATCATTGCTGATGCCAGCGCCGACCCCGCGCTGGTGGCGACTGATTTACTTGGTCAAGCCGAACACGGTCCGGACAGCCCCGCTTGGCTGATCACCACATCCGCTGCGTTAGGTGAAGCAGTGCTCAAAGAGGTAGAACGCCAACTCAAGACCTTACCGACACGCAACACGGCCGAACCAGCATGGCGTGACCACGGTGAAATTGTGGTGGTCGACACCGATGATGAAGCTATTGCGTTATCCGATGAATATGCCCCTGAGCACCTCGAGATCATGACCGCGCGCAACGACTACTACCTTGAGCACTTAAAAAACTACGGTAGTTTGTTTGTGGGCGAAGAAAGTACCGTTGCCTACGGTGACAAAGGGGTGGGTACCAATCACACCTTACCAACATCTCGTGCTGCGCGTTATACGGGCGGATTGTGGGTTGGAAAATTCATCAAAACCGTGACGTATCAAAAACTCACTCCCGCGGCCAGTCGGCGCATCGCGCCAATCATGAGTCGTATTTGTCACGTTGAAGGCATGCTTGCCCACCAAATCACCGCAGATGTGCGCGAACAGCGCTACGCAAAATAAGACGGCCCACCAATCACTCAGAGGAGACACACATGGATCGCAATGACAACTCACCCAAGACGCCCATCGATCGTCGCCAATTTATTGCCGGCGTTGCGGCACTTGGGGCCAGTACGACGCTGCCCGCGTGGGCACAAAAGCCCTCCACAAAAACAGGCGTCGTGCGTGTCTGGGGTGAACCCGGACCGTACGGTGGCGTAGCAGTCGATGCAATGAACGAATGGGCAAAAAAATTCGCCCCTGGTCTGACATTCAAACTGGAAACACTTTCATGGGACGGCGTGTACGTCAAACTCATGACCGATCTGGCGGCAAAAAATCCCGCGCATTGCATTAGCGTTGAATCACCTATCGCGTATCAACTGATGGCCGATTTGTTGCTCGAGCCTTTAGATGATGTCGTGCAAAAGGTTGGCAAAAACCGTCTTGTCGAAGGCGTGAAGTGGGAATACTGGGGTGCTTGGAAAGGCAAACAATACGTCTTGCCCGCACATCACCAGGCTACGCAAATGGTTGTGCGGACCGATATTGTGCAAGAGCTCGGACTGGGTGATCCCGACAAGTGGTCTTGGGATGACATGCGCAATGCCGCGCGGGTGATTTCTGAAAAGAAAAAAGATATGGCGGGCATCTCGCTCGCACTTGGTCGCAACTCGTGCACCGAATATCACTTTGCCGCACTACTGCACTCGGCAGGTGGACGCATGTTTGATCCGGCCAATAAGTTTCAAGTGGTGTTTGATTCCCCCGAAACAGTGGAAGCGTTGGAGTACCTAAAGTCACTGCAAGCGTATATGCCCAAAGGCGCGGTCAGCTACAGCTTTCTTGAAGTGGTTGATTCAATCGTGACTGGCCGTGCTGCCATTAGCTTTTATTGGGGCCGTCCTTATGGCCGAGCGGCGGAAGAAAACAAAGCCGTTTTTGCTGGCCTGCAATCGTTTAATCATCCACGCCACCCCAAAACCGGACGCCGCTCTAACTGGAACGATTTTCAAGGCTGGTGTATCCCACGACCCAACAATCAATATGTTGAGGAAGTGAAGGCTGCACTGACTTACTATCAAACCAGTCCAGAATGGTTGGTGCGTTACTGCCACTCGTTGATGCCCAACGTCTCGCCTGTTTACAAAGATGTGTTGGCAGATCCCAAACTCATGACGCATCCGTTCTTCCAAACCAAGAAGGACACCATCATGAATTACTACGTCAATTCATTGCCCCATTCTTCCTCAACGGGTAACGAAATGCTCAAAGGGATCAACCCACTCGCAGGTATCGTGCACGGTCGGTCGATCCTCGCACAAACGGTACAGAAAGTTGTCGTCGATAACTGGAAGGCTGCCGATGCGGCGAAATGGGGCGCCAAAGAACTCGAAGGCGTGCGTAAGAGCAATCTACGCCTGCTGGGTGGCGTTGCGTAATCACTCACCGCTGCGGGCCTGCCTGAGTAACTGCCTCACGAAGGCCCGCGCTTCAACCCACTGTTGGCTCGATCGTTCAAACGCAATTGAATCCTACGCATCCTGTGACCTCCATCCCCGCATGGAAACGCGCTGACAATCGCATCGGCATCGCCTTTATTTTGCCGTTTGCTTTTGCCGCGCTGCTGTTCATGGTGTACCCGGTCCTCGAAGCGGTACGCATGGCTTTTTACGAACTCAATCCACTGCGTCCGGAGGACAGCACGTTTGCGGGTTTAGATAATTTTCGGCAATTGTTTGACGACGATTTGTTTTGGCAATCCTTTCGACAAGCCGCTATCTGGACGACGTGTTCTATTTTTTTGCAAACACTGATTGGTGTCTTGCTTGCGTTGCTGCTGCACCTTCCATTACGCGGTATGGCGATTTTTCGTGGGCTATTGCTGTTTCCGTACATTGTGCCGACCGTCGTGATTGCACTCATTTTGCAGTGGATGCTCAATGCAGACATCGGTGTGGTGAACTGGTCCCTGCTTCGCAGCGGCCTTATCGATGAGAACATCTATTGGCTATCCACACCCACCATGGCAATGGTTTCAACCATTTTGCTGAACGTCTGGAAATACACACCCTTTGTAACGATTTGCGTCCTTGCACGCTTACAAACGATTCCGCTCGAACTCTATGACGCCGCGCGTGTAGATGGCGCTGGGATCGTGCGTCGGTTTATCGATATCACCTTGCCACAATTAGCTGAGGTACTCACTGTGGTCGTGATTTTTCGCACGATCTGGACGTTTAATAAGTTCGAAGAAATTTATCTACTCACCAAAGGTGGCCCGGGAACCTCAACGTTTAACCTGGCCATTTATTCCTTTGAACAATCCGTCGCAAACCTACAGATGGGCGTGGGTGCAGCCACCGGTGTGGTGATGATGTTTTTACTGTTTGCCGGTAGCTTGATTTATATGCGCGTCTTTCAATTTGCAGAGGAAGACACACCATGAACCTCCTAGCGTTCGCAAAAAAATGCATGGCCTACGTGGTGTTACTCGTGATTACGTTTGCCATGTGCTTTCCGCTGATCTGGGCCTTGTCCACATCACTCAAACTACCGCGTGATGTGATGGCGATGCCGCCCCAGCTCATCCCACCCGAAATCACCTTGGCGAACTACCGCAATTTAATCTCCGGTAAAGAGCAGTACTTTCGGGCCGACCAAACCTACGTACCCAGCACTGCAGCACCGCAGCACTTCACCTCTTGGTTTGCCAATAGCGTGATTGTGAGTCTCGCGAGCACCTGCATCAGTATTGTCATTAGCACGCTAGCAGCCTACAGCATCACCCGCTTTCGCTATTGGGGTCGACGCATCATTCCCTACTTTAGTTTGTTGGGTTATATGGTGCCCTCCATTATTTTGGTGTTCCCGCTGTTTATGGTGATGGCACAACTGTCGCTCACCAATAGCTTGTGGAGCCTGACCTTTGGTTATGTATCGATCACCTTGCCTTTTTGTATGTGGCTACTGTGGGCTTTCTTTCGCGGCATTCCCATCGAACTTGAAGAGGCCGCCATGATAGATGGCGCGGGGCGCTTGCGCGTGTTTATTGACATCGTGTTACCCAGCGCGCTGCCCGGCATTATTGCAGCGGCAATTTTCTCGTTGATCGTGTCATGGAACGATTTTCTGTTTGCTCGGGTGTTTATGAACGCCATCGAGAACCTGCCTTTGACTGTTGGTGTGATGCACTTTTTTGAAGGTGTCCACGTCGACTGGGGGCTCATGATGGCTTCTGCGGTGTTAATGACCTTGCCGATGGCGATTTTGTTCATGCTCATGCAACGTCATTTAGTCGCCGGCTTTGGTGCCGGTGCAGTCAAAGGTTAAGCGCAACGAGTTGTTTTTTTAATCATCGATTAGGTTAAACACGCATGTCCATCCGGCTAGAACATCTACGTAAATCTTTTGGTCCGGTCGATGTATTAAAAGACATCCACCTACAGCTTCCCGAACGTCAGTTCATCACCTTAGTTGGCCCCAGTGGGTGTGGCAAAACGACTTTGCTACGCATTCTTGCCGGCTTAGAAACCGCATCGAGTGGTGAAATTTGGCACGGCGAACAACGGATCAGTGATCTCGCACCAGGCAAAAGAGATATTGCGATGGTGTTTCAAAACTACGCGTTGTATCCCCACATGAACGTCCGCGACAACATCGCCTATGGCCTCAAGGTACGCGGCACGCCACGCGCGCAAATCGAGCCGCGTGTGCTCGAAGTTGCACGCGTTTTAGAAATCGAGCATCTACTTGAGCGTAAACCTAAAGCGCTTTCGGGCGGTCAACGTCAACGGGTGGCCTTGGGTCGTGCAATGGTGCGTAAGCCTTGGTTGTTCCTAATGGATGAGCCGTTATCAAACTTAGATGCCAAATTACGCGTCACCATGCGGGGTGAACTCAAGCGCTTTCATTTGCGCCTGGAAACAACCACCGTGTATGTGACCCACGATCAACTCGAAGCCATGACGATGTCAGACCGCATTGCGGTGATGGATGGTGGTGCCGTTCAACAGTACGCCTCACCCGATGAGGTTTATAACCAACCCGCCAACACTTTTGTGGCCGGATTTATCGGTAGCCCACCGATGAATTTTCTGGCTGGTGCGCAACTACATGATCAATATCTCACCTTACCCAGCGGTCAGGGCCAGCGCCAACGCGTTGCGCGCTCACCCTACCCCAGTGCTGATCGATCAGTGTTGTTTGGCATTCGACCGCAAGATATCGCGCTAAGCACGCAAGCCGATGCCATGAGTTTGCCAGCACGGGTCTCGTTCATTCAGTTGCTTGGATCAGAAAAACTCATTGATCTTACGTGGGGAGACGGTGCCACGATCAGCGCCCAAGTGCGCGCCGACACCACTTTCAACGAAGGGCAAAGCGTTTGGTGCAACTTTGATCCTGCACGCTTACATTTGTTTGATCCAAGTAACGGTCGCAACTTAGCTTGCGTATAACCAAGGAATAACTCAATGCGTACCGAAGATTCCGATCAGGCGCGCTACGCCGAGCGTTCACTACGTGTCCTGCGCGAGCCTTACATTGGTCACGGCAAACTTGAAATCCTGCCCAAAGTGGTGGCGCGTAATCTCGATGACATCGCTGTGCTCTACACCCCAGGTGTTGGATACGCCGTCAAAGAAATTCTGGCGCGCGAAAGCGCGTTGGGCGAGCTCACGGGTCGCGACAATACCATTGCTGTGGTCACCGATGGCACTGCCGTACTCGGGCTCGGTCGTGCCGGACCGCGCGCCGCCTTACCCGTGATGGAAGGCAAAGCATCGATGTTCAAGCTCCTCGTTGGCATTGATGCCGTGCCGCTATGCCTTGATGTTTCTAATCCATCGCAACTGGTCGATATTCTCGTCGCAATGCAACCAAGCTTCGGTGGCTACAACGTCGAAGATGTGGCTGCACCTCATTGCTTTGAGGTCATGGCGCAAGCCGAAGAACGGCTACACATCCCAATCATTCATGATGACCAGTACGGCACCGCGACCGTGGTCATTGCTGCACTCATGAATGCGTTTAAATTACTCGGCCGCGATCCAGCCACGCAACGCGCGGTGGTCTGTGGCGATGGCGCTGCAGGAACCGCAACGGTGCGCCTACTCAAAGCGTGGGGCTTTGGCGACATATTGAGTGTGGGGCTGTCGGGCATTATTCATCGGCACGGTGATTATCCAGAAGCACACCGACGCTGGTTAGCAGAGCACACCAACCGCGACGGTATGACCGGTGATCTGTCGACGGCATTACGCGGGGCGGATGTGTTTATCGGCTTATCTGTTGCCAATCTGGTGCGCCCTGAAATGGTACGCAGCATGCGAAAAGATCCCGTCGTGCTCTCTTTAGCGAACCCCATTCCAGAAATTATGCCCGCGCAATCCTTAGCCGGTGGTGCCGCGATTGTTGGTAGTGGTCGTTTCGATCATCCGAATCAATGCAACAACGTACTGGCATTTCCAGGACTCATGCGAGGTGCACTGGATGCAGGCGCACTGCGGCTCGATCACACCACGTGTTTAGCCGCTGCACGCGCCATTGCTGCAGATGTCACTTCACAAGAATTACGCGCAGATCATATTTTGCCTACGCCCTTATCAGCCACGTTATATCCCGCTGTGGCTGAGGCCGTTGCTCAAAATTTGGTGACGCGTGGGCTCGCAAGAAAATCACCTGTCTCTTATACACATCTGACGCTGCCGACGATACTCCTTGTGTA
>CAWUMP010000145.1:0-6614 GCA_963923385.1 uncultured bacterium
CATAAGCGCGCCGCTTCGTTGGCATCAAAGCGCGGCAAGATCACCAATGGCGAACCAATACACAACATATTAATCACGCGACCAAACGCCGTTCGGTGCGTGAGCGGGGTAGTGATTAAGTGTTTGTCGTTGGCGTTGATGCCCCATTCCAAGGCGTTGATGTAAGCGTTGGGTACAAAATAATTCGATTGGGTCAGAATCGCGCCCTTGGGTCGACCTGTGGTGCCTGAGGTGTAGGCGATCATGCAATCGTCTTGATGGACCGGTAAGTCAAAGCGCTGTGGGGCATGCGCTTGCCATAACGCATCAAAATTTAGCTCTTGCCCTTGTGTTTCACCTGCCACCAAGATCACTGGCACATCATGCGTTGCGCCCTCTAACAACGACCGCGTCTCTGGATGGATAAACATCGCACGCGGTGCGCAATCGGCCAAAATAAAACTGGCTTCTGAAGGTGTGAGCCGCGTGCCAATCGGTACGGCGATGGCGCCCACCTTTAGGATGGCAAGAAAAGCCAACACATATTCCGCGCAGTTGGGTAACAGCACCGCGACGCGATCACCCACACCAACCCCGCGTGCATGTAGTGCGGCGGCGAGCTGATCACTGCGCGTATCGAGCTGAGCAAACGATAAGCGCAACGCGCCACAAATTAAGGCTTCACGCTCTGGCGTAGCGCGTGCGTGCGCCGCCAGAAATGCTGGCAGTTTCATCGGTTATACCAAGACAGTCAGTAAATGAGTGGGGGTGTGACTTACGCTGGCTCAAAGCCTGGCAGATCGTATTCTTCGGAAAGTTTTTCAAAGCACACTTTCACCGGCATGCCGATCTTCACATCTTCGTTTTTCACGTGATGCAAGTTCACCAACATACGCACGCCCTCTTCTAACTCGACCAA
Source organism: uncultured bacterium (assembly GCA_963923385.1). GTDB lineage: Bacteria > Pseudomonadota > Gammaproteobacteria > Burkholderiales > SG8-39 > SZAS-79. The sequence continues at coordinate 899 of CAWUMP010000145.1, forward strand.
GGCGCACAAATACGGCACGCGATCTTCATGACCTGGCCACGCGCTGTAGGTGTTGGTAAAGCTATACACCGTGCCGCGTCCAGACACTTCACGCCACTCTAAATTGCGTCGACCATTCACCATGCTCACTGGACGCGGGAAAAACTGTGCGCGTCCACTGTCTTTGCAATACTGAACGACGAGTTTTCCTTGGTGGGCCGCATCCCAAAACGGGCGCGTGTCCATGTACACCCCTGGTTTTGGTAAGGGACGTGGGATTTTTTTTGGTTCAGGTTTTTTTGCAACGTCGCTCATGATTGCTCCAGGATCAGCACGTTAGATACACCCCAGTTACGGCCGTAGGGAATGACCCCAATACCCGTCACCATACAATTGCGCGGGTCGCTAACTTGACGCGCACCGGCACCGCCCAACATTTGGCGCACCCCTTCGACCAAATTCAACCCACCCCCCGCCAAGCCAGGTTGGCCTGCAGAAATTTGTCCACCCGACGTGTTTAACGGCAGCGTGCCTTTGTAGGTGAAGTCGGTGTTCATCACAAACTCACAGCCTTTGCCTTTCGGACAAAAACCAATGTCTTCAAGCGTAATCACCAACGCGATCAGAAAATCATCGTAGGGCATGATCATGCGTACTTCTTTGGCGGTCATGCCAGCTTGCTTTAACGCACGCGGACCGGCCACAGAAAATCCCGAGACGGTCATATCGGCCAGCGGATCAGCGCCTTTAAAGTTGGTGATCTCGCCATAACCAACCGGATGACACATGCGCTTAGCGCCATATTTTTTGGCTTTCTCGGTCGAGGTCACCAACACGGCGTTCGCACCATCGCACACCATCACCGAATCCAACATACGTAGTGGCTCAGACACATATTTCGAGCTGAGATACTCTTCTTCGGTGAGCGGCTTTTGTAATTTGTCGCAGGCGTTGGGGTTCATCAACGCATGATTGCGTTGCGTGATTGCAAGTTTTGCTAGCGCACGATCATCTAAGCCGTATTGATGGCGATAGCGTTGCGAGAGCAAACCAAACGCGCCCACCGGTCCGCGTAAGCCTTGTGGATACTGAAATTCATGACGCTGGCCACCTTGCTCAGTTGGTCGCGATGACGATTGCGCATCTGAGGCCAGCACTAACACGGTCTCGCATAGGCCATCACGAATCGCTGCTGCTGCGCGCGCAATCCCTCCAATACCAGAGGCACCGCCCAAGCCATTGAGTTGCATCCATGTGGGCGAAATGCCAAGCATCTCGCACATGTAAACGCCCCAAAATGGATTGGCTGTTTCGCTCATGGTTTCAGCGATGGAGATGCCATCGATATCTTTGGGCTCCAGGCCGGTTTGCACCAAGACTTGTTCAAATACTTCGCCAGCCAAATCATAAGAACTACGTCCACCCTTTAAGGTGACCTTGGTTTCACCGTAACCAATGACGGCAATATCTTTACGCGTACTCATCGTGCACCGCCTTGATTGACGCGCAGCAAAGTACGTCGCGCTTGTGAGTGTGTTTGCATCTTCATCTGTGTTCTCCGTGTCTAAATCGTGCAGCGTTAGCGCCATCGTTCGTGCCAACGCGCAATACAAACCCCATCGTAAGGCGTTTCCCCGCTGCGATGCAGCGCGTCTGTGAAACGACTCGACTTGCGTTCGCAATCACCACCGAAAGCGGGCGTGTTGCGAAACGCAAACCATGCCTTGACGCATGCAAATCCGCCGCCTAGTCTCGGCTGTTATTGCTTGGCGTTTCCAAGGACTGCATGCTCACTCTGCCCACCCTGTTGCGGCGCACCGCACGCTTGCATGGCAAGCATATCGCCATCCGCGATCCCGAAGGGGATCTTTCGTGGCAGGCCTATCATGCGCGCATCGTGTGCGCCGCTGGCATGCTCCGCAATTCGTTGGGGCTTCAGCCCGGTGCGCGCATCGGCATTTTGGCGCGCAACAGCGTGCGACAAGCCGAACTCATTTATGCCGCTTATTGGGCTGGTGTTGTGCCTGTGCCCGTGAACTTTCGCTTAGCCCCCCCTGAGATTGCCGATTTGCTCGCCGACGCTGAATGTGCCGCGCTCGCCATTGAATCGACGTTTTTATCGCTCTTTGATCACCACACACTTGTCCAATGGCGTGATCGCGCCTTGTTACTCGGTGCATACAGCTCCGCTGCGCAAACCGTCGGACTCGGCGCGTATGACGCGCTGCGTGACGCGGCTCAGCCCATCGATGCACACGAACCTGATGAGCACGATGATGCGATTTTGCTTTACACCGGCGGCACCACCGGTCGCGGTAAGGGCGTACGCATCACGCATCGCAATGTCGTGGCCAATGCGATGCAATTGGCGCACATCATGAAGATCGGTACGCAAGACAGTTACTTGCATGTCTCACCGATGTTTCATTCAACCGATTTAAAGGCCACTTGTCTCACGCTACATGGTGGCAGCCATGTTTATCTACCTGAGTTCACACCTGCCGGCGTACTAGAGGCCATTGCACATTACGGCATCACGATTGGTAGTTTGGTGCCGACCATGATCATTCGTTTGCTGCAAGACCCCGCGTTTGGCAAACACGATATCTCTACCTTACGCGTCATTAGCTACGGCACCTCTCCGATGGCCGCCGAATGGATTCGTCGCACCATGAACGCGTTTCCGAACGTGGCCATGCAACAAGTGTATGGACTCACCGAAACTTCACCGGTGCTAGCGATTTTGGATGAACACGATCACGCGCGTGCCTTGGCAGGAGAAGAGCACATCTTGCGCGCGGGGGGGCGGCCCGTGGCGGGCACCGATGTGCGCATTGTCGATGCGTCCGGCCATGAAGTGCCGCCCGACGAAAGTGGCGAAATATTGGTGCGCGGCCCGCAAGTGGCGAATGGGTATCACAACCGTCCACGCGAAACCGCTGAGGTGTTTCATGATGGCTGGTTACGTACGGGTGATGTCGGGCGGCTCGATGCCGAAGGGTATCTGTACGTGCTCGACCGCAAAAAAGACATGGTCATCACCGGCGGTGAAAACGTCTACACCTCAGAAGTCGAAGCGGTGTTGTATCAACATCCGGGGGTGCATGAAGTGGCGGTGATTGGTGTACCCGATGAACGTTTTGGTGAAGCCCTTTGCGCTGTGATTGTGCCCGCCCCAGGTCACACCTTCAATGCAGAAGACATTATTCAACACTGCCGTGGACGTATTGGTGGCTATAAGATCCCACGCCAAGTACGGTTCGTCGAGGCATTACCAAAAAGTGCCATGGGGAAAACGCTCAAACAAACGCTACGGCAAGAAGCTGTGGCAATGCAATCCGGGTCCCGTACGCCTTAGTACGCCATCGCAGGATTGCCGTGATGATTTTTTGTTTTTTTTAGGAGACATCGTATGAAACCCGGATTCACTGTTGGCATGAAGAAAACCGCACGCATCACGGTCGATACTGATCGCACCATCGGCTTTATGGGTGATGCGCTACGCGTATACGCCACGCCGATGATGGTGCGCGATGTCGAAATCACCTGCAAAGATTTTCTCGGAGAATTTCTGAGTGCCGAAGAAAATTCCGTGGGTGCGCGCGTCGAAATCGATCATCTGGGCCCAACCCTGCGCGATATGTGGGTCGACATCACAGCAACGGTCACCGCCATCGAGGGTCGACGGGTAAATTTTGACGTCGAAGTACGTGATGCACTCGATACCGTTGGCAAGGTGAAGCACACGCGCTTTATTGTGGAGCTTGCCAAACAAAAAGAGCGCCTCGAAGCCAAGGCAGCCAAGTTAGCTGCGCTCGGTCATTAAGACGCGTAACGCACGCATTCAGTAACACGCCGCATTGCCCGACGTGCCGCATGCCATTCAACCTCACTGATCACGGTCCACACACCACCCATGTCAACGACAATTCCTGTTCAACCCGTCACCAACACGGGCGAGTCCAAGATGGTGCCGCTGTATTGCAATCAGTGCGTGTGTGGCCCTGATTTATTTAAAGTCGAAGTGCGCGATGGGGTGGCGCTGCGCATGACCCCCAATCACGACCTCGAGGGTATTCATCCAGCGGGTGGTCGCGTATGCGTCAAAGCCTATGGCTTGATACAAAAAACCTACAACCCCAATCGCCTGACTCAACCACTCAAACGCACCAACCCCAAAAAAGGCAAAGAACACGATCCCGGCTTTGTACCGATTTCGTGGGATGAAGCCCTCGATTTGGTGGCAGAAAAATTAAACGCTATTCGCGCCAAGGGCCTACGTGATGAAGAAGGTTACCCACGGGTAGCGGCGACCTTTGGTGGTGGTGGCACGCCGACACGTTACATGGGAACGTTTCCAGCATTTTTATCCGCGTGGGGCGTTCTAGATCAAGGCTATGGTTCGGGTCAAGGCGCCAAGTGCTTTCACTCTGAACATTTATATGGTGAGTTTTGGCACCGCGCCTTCACAGTAGTTGTCGATTCGCTGAATTGCGATTACGTGATTAACTTTGGCAGCAATCACGAAGCTTCTGGTGGTGTATCGGGTGTATGGCGACAAGCCGATGCGCGCGCACGCGGCTTAAAACGTGTGCAGGTCGAACCGCATTTGTCGGTGACGGGCGCGCTGTCTGGTGAATGGGTACCGATCAAGCCAAAAACAGATGCTGCATTTTTGTATGGCTTGATTCATCGCATTTTGCTCGAGCGCGATTGGCAGGCTGTGTGTGATGTGCGTTTTTTAAAAGAAGACACCAACTCACCGTATTTGGTTGGGCCACACGGCTATTTCATGCGCGACACAGCCTCAGGCAAGCCGCTCATTTGGGATGCGACCGCACAATGCGCCAAGCCCTATGACGCATCCATTAGCGATGCCGCACTGACCGGAAGCTATTGTGTCAGCGGCGAAGAACACGGACCCGATGGCGAACGCTGGCAACACACCGAGGTTCAAGCGCAACCGTCCTTCGAACGGTTGCGTGAACACATGCGTAAATACACGCCGGAGTGGGCTGCCGCAGAATGTGATGTGCCGGTAGAAACCATTCGTCGTGTTGCCGACGAATTTGTTGCGCATGCGCGTGTTGGTGCCACGATTGAAATCGACGGACAAACCTTACCGCATCGGCCCGTGGGCGTGATGCTAGGTAAAGGCGTAAACAACGGTTGGGGTGGTTATCAAGCGATGTGGGGCCGCACCTTACTTGCGAGCTTGGTGGGGGCACTCGAAGTGCCAGGGGGCACGATGGGAACCAAAGTGCGCTTGAATCGTCCTGCAGATAATCGACTAAAAAGCGCAACGCATGGCGAAGACGGATTCATGCATTACCCGTTCAATTCGACATTGAAAGCCGATTGGCAATCTAAGCCGCACATTCGTAACGCCTACAAAATGCTGGTGCCGCTGGCGGCCAATTCCCCTTGGTCGGCCGCACTGGGCCCCGCGCATTTACCTTGGCTGTTTCAACACAAAGCCCCGGCCCCTTGGCCGCGCCAAACATTACCTGAGATGTGGATTTGTTATCGCACCAATCCAGCGATTTCATCTTGGAATGCACCCGAAGTTGCAAAACGAATCGCTGAATTTCCGTTCATGCTGGCCTTTGGTTACACCCTCGATGAATCCAACTGGATGGCAGATGTGATTTTGCCTGAGGCCAGTGATTTAGAAAGCTGGCAACTCTCACGCATCGGTGGCACCGGATCGGCTGAACAGTTCTGGCATCACCAAGGT
>CAWUMP010000146.1:0-6578 GCA_963923385.1 uncultured bacterium
CCGCATTGTGAAGCTGTGCGGTGGCGATGCCGTGATCGCGAAAGGCCTCGAGCGTTGCTGGCGGTAAGGTGTTGACGGTGTGCGGTCCGATGAGGGCTTCGACGTACATCACATCGCGATACGCAGGATTTTTAGTGCTCGTGCTCGCCCATAATAAACGTTGTGGTTGCGCGCCGAACGTGGCGAGTGAGCGCCATGGTGCACTAGAAAATATTCTTTCCCACTGTGCGTAAGCGTGACCGGCGTTGGCGATGGCTGTTCGACCTTGTAATTCGCTAGGCAATTGTGGATCGAGGAGTGCATCGATCCGTGAAATAAAAAAACTCGCCACGCTGGCAAGGCGCTCGATCGGCAAGCCTGCGCGTTGACGTGCCTGTAGTGCGCGCACATAAGCGTTGGCCACCTCTGTGTAGGTGTCGACAGAGAACAATAGCGTCACATTGACATTGATTCCTTCACGCAATAGCGCTTCAATGGCCACAATACCGGCCGCCGTTGCGGGAACTTTAATCATCAGATTCGCGCGATCCACGCGCTGCCAAAGTCGACGGCCTTCCGCAATGGTGCCCGCCGTGTCGTTGGCTAAGTGCGGCGAGACTTCTAAGCTCACATAGCCATCGATCGCGTGCGTGTGCTCGTACTGTGCATTTAATTGATCGGCTGCTGCGCGAATATCCTCGATCGCCAGCGTTTCATACATTTGCATGGCATCGTGCCCTTGCATTTTTAACGTCTGCAATGCATGTGCATATTCAGCGCCACTGCCCATGGCTTTTTCAAAGATGGCTGGGTTTGAGGTCAGGCCACTCACGCCATCATCTTTGATGCGTTGTTGCAATTGACCATCGAGAACAAAGTCGCGACGAATGTAATCGAGCCAAGCCGATTGGCCGAGTGCTTGCATCTGGTGCAGTGGGTTCATGACATCAAGCCATCAAAGAGTTGAATACAGACCAATTCGCCAGAGCTGACATCGCCGCGTGCATGTTCGAGCACGATAAAACAATTGGCTTCCGACATCGAACGCAGAACGCCTGAGCCTTGTTGACCGGTGAGTCGAACCTCTAAGCGTGCATCGCGCCATTGCGCGATCCCGCGTTGATATTCGGTACGGCCGGCGACTTTACGAATGGCTTGTGTGCTGATGGCTTGCGTGGTGCCGGGCTCGAGCGCGTCTTTGCATCCAGATAAATGGAGCAGCGCCTGACGCACGAATTGATAAAACGTCACCATCACTGCCACTGGGTTACCCGGTAAGCCAAATAATGCCGCTTGATGTTCGGCAGTTTGAATCCGCCCAAATGCCATCGGTCGTCCAGGGCGCATCGCGATTTTCCAAAACAACACTTCGCCAAGTTTCGCCATGGTGGCTTTGGTGAAATCGGCTTCGCCTACTGAAACACCTCCGGAGGTCACGATGGCATCGGCCTGTTGCGCCGCTTGAAGAAAGGTGGCTTCCAGCGCGACCGGGTCATCGCGTACGACACCCAAGTCAATCCACTCAACCCCTAAGGTCTCGAGCATGGCGTGTAAGGTGTAACGATTTGAGTCATAGACTTCGCCAGGTTGCAGAGGCGTACCAATCGAGGCCAGTTCATCGCCGGTTGAAAAAAACGCAACACGTAAACGTCGAATCACTTGCACTTCACCGATGCCCAACGAGGCGATCAAGCCGATGTCTGCGGCTTGTAGTCGTCGACCAGGTTGAAGCACGGGGACACCGATCCGAAGATCCTCGCCTGCAAGGCGCACGTTTTGTCCGGCACGTTGCGCGGCGGGAATCACGATGCGCCCCTGCTCTTGGCGGGTCATTTCTTGAATCACAACAGTGTCACTACCGTGTGGCATGACCGCGCCGGTCATGATGCGCACACATTCACCCTGACCCAACGTTCCCTCAAACGCACGCCCAGCAAATGCGCCACCCACTTCGGTCAGCGCAACGGGTTGTTGGTCATTTAAATCAGCGGCGCGTACGGCGTAACCATCCATCGCGGAATTGGCATGGGAGGGGACGTTGATGGATGGAACGATTTGTTCGGCCAGCACGCGACCCAGCGCGGCGCGTAGCGGTACGCGTTCGGTCTGTGTTAATGGGATTAAACATGCGCGCATGGCTGCGCGCGCACGATCGACGTGTAAGGCATTCGGATCGTAATCCGATAAGCACGAAACAACAGCGTCAATCGAGGGCACGGTGACGTTACTGGGTTGGGTCATGGTGGCCTGCGTGTGCATGAAGTTCTTCTTTGGTGTTGATGTTACGAAATGCTTCGGGTTGATCATCAAAGGCAACTTCGGTGATGCGAAGTGTCGTGTACCAGCGATCAATTTTTCGTCCGCCGGAAGCTAAAAAATCACACAGATGAGAAAACACGTCGCGTCGCACCAAGGCAAAGACCGGGTGCACTTGATCCCCGGTGCGGGCAACGGCCAGTTGAGCATCTTGCGAGTGCATTGCGGCATGCAAACGTAGGACTAAATCAGTAGGCAAAAAGGGCGAATCACAAGGCACGGTCACCACGAGTGGATGGCTTGCTGCGCTGAGCCCCGCTTGTAAACCGGCCAAGGGTCCAGCGAATCCGCCGCTTTGTTCAAGCACCGTGTCGCTTACCACGCGATAGCCAAAGGCTGCGTAGGTCGGGATGTTTTGATTGGCGTTGATCAGGATCTCATTCACCTGGGGTGCGAGGCGTTTGATTGCATGGGCGACCATCGGTTGGCCGTGCAGTAATTGCAGCCCCTTATCGACGCCCCCCATGCGACGACCTAAGCCACCGGCAAGTACGATGCCTGAGATTTTTTCCATGCCTTGGATTCTAAGTGAATCTGCATTGCACGCCACTGGGCTGCGTGCCAAACTCGAAGCGTACGTACTCAGATGCGGGGCCGAGTCTCATGAAAGCAAATCCTTGGATGTTGTCTTTTATTAATATCGGGCATGCGCTTGATCACTTGGCGATGCTGATCTTTCCGACCGTGGTGTTGGCGTTATCGCGCGAGTTAAATCAATCCTATGCGGAATTGCTGCCGCTGGCCGTGGGTGGTTTTGTCGCCTTTGGTGCCTGTTCGATTCCGGCAGGTTATCTGGGCGATCGCTGGAGTCGTTACAAGATGTTGGTGGTGTTTTTTTTCGGTATAGGTGTGATGTTGCTGCTCACCGGTTGTGCACAAACGCCTTGGCAAATTGCGCTGGGGTTAACTGGCGTGGGTTTATTTGGCGCGATCTATCATCCGGTGGCTACCGCCATGATCATTACGGATCCAGCGCGCATGGGTTATGTCTTGGGCGTGAATGGGTTGTGGGGAAATTTAGGTCTGGCGTTTGCGGCCATCATTGCTGGCGGCTTAATGGATTGGTTGGGTTGGCGCTGGGCGTTTTATGTGCCTGGTGTGATATGTCTTGCCTGCGGTGTGGCGTTTATTGTTTTAGTGCAAGACCCTGGCCCGATCAAAAAAACCGGTAAGAAACTTGACCTCCACATGGACTTTGGCACCGTCCTGCGCATCGTGGGGATTTTGCTGGTGGCCACGATTTGCGGCGGTATTATTTTTAACGCCACCACCATCGGTATGCCCAAAGTGTTTGATGAGCGTTTGCGCGGACTCACCGAGAGCGGCATGGGCTTGGGTTTACTCGTGGCCTTGGTCTATTGCATTGGCGCGTTGGCGCAATTGGTGGTGGGCCCGTTAATCGACAAAGTCGATTTGCGCCGACTGTTGATTCCGATTGCTGCCGCACAAGCGGCTTTGTTGTGGCTAGCCGGTGCGTCACAAGGTTGGATGATGCTCGGGGTTGCGATCTTGTTGATGTTGGCGGTGTTTGGCCAAATTCCGCTCAATGACGCGATTGTTGGGCGTTACACGGCGGATGAATATCGCTCGCGTGTGTTTGCCATTCGGTATGTGGTGACGCTGGGCGTTGCGTCATTTGCCGTGCCCTTGATTGCGTACCTACACCGCACAACCGGTGGGTTTGAGCAGGTCTTTCGGGTGCTCGCGGTATTTGCCCTATTCACCTTGATTGCGTCGTGCTTCTTTCCGTCGCGTGCTGCCTTACAAGCACAGCACGCGCAAGCTCACTAGAACGCTACACCGTCATCACGAGCTTGCCGAAGTGTTGATTGGCTTTCATGTAGGCCAACGCATCGTTGACTTGTTCGAGCGTAAAAGTACGATCCAAAGGTAAGGCTAACTTGCCTGCGGCCAGTGCATCCCACAAATCGGCGCGCACCAAACGATTGATCTCGCGCACTTCGTCGACACTGCGTGTGCGAAAGGTAACGCCAGTGTAGGCGATGCGTTTGGCCGCATGTAAATCGTAATCAAACACGCCCGTGGTGCCACCCAGTCGCCCAACATTCACAATCCGACCCAACACGCGTGCAGCTTTTAAATTGCCATTGGCAACGCTGGCCGAGACCTGATCGATGATTAAGTGCACGCCTTTGCCATCGGTTGCGGCAATCACTTGATCTGGCCACGCAGCATCGCTGGTGTCGATCGCCAGATCGGCGCCCCACTGCGTTAACTTCGCGCGACGCGCCGCGTTGGTGGACGAACCAATGACTTTTCCTGCCCCTTTCAGTTTGGCGATTTGCTGTGCCATCAAACCCACGCCAGAGCTTGCCCCTTGGATTAGAACGCTTTCACCGGCTTGTAGGCCGCCGACGGTGATGAGTGCGTTATGCATTGTTTGCAGCGCGATCGGTAGTGTGGCCGCTTCGGTAAAAGACATCTCAGCGCGCGGCAATGGATGCACGCGACCGGCGTCAGTGATGCAGTATTCGGCATAGCACGCTGCGCCAGAGCCCATCACGCGATCGCCAACCTTGAGGTGTTTGACATCCGCCCCAATCGCCGCGATTTCGCCCGCGAATTCCATCCCAACAATGGTGCCAACACCGCCCACCGCGCCATGCGCGTGACCTGCAGCAACGGATAAATCGGCGCGATTCATTCCAATCGCGCGTACCTTCACCTGCACTTGTGTCGCGCTTGGTGTGGGCGTGGGTTGATCTTCAATGGCAACGCCAGTCGCGGTGACAACAGCAGCTTTCATGGGATGGATCCTTGGGTAGGGGTAGAGAGACGAAGGATTGGGGGCAAACGATTTGGGGCAAGCGGTGCGGGGCAGATCATTTGCAGCGCTTTATTTTAGCGTGCGTCGCATCGGCAGTGCATACTTCATCTTTTGAATCAACCGAGAGACGTTCAATGAGCACATCCATCGCCACGCTGACCGATGCAGCACGTCAAGAACTCAATCCCACCGGCACGTTACGTGTGGCGGTGAATCTGTCGAATTTTTTATTGGTAAATCGTCGCGAGGATGGCACGTTGTTTGGCATCGTGCCGGATTTAGCCGCTGAAATTGCGCGTCGGTTGGGCGCGCCGTTGACGTTTGTGCCCTATCCATCACCGGGACAATTGGCAGATGCCGCCAGCACTGGCGTGTGGGATGTGGCATTTCTTGGCGCCGAGCCAGCGCGCGCCACAGTGATTGATTTCACCGCGGCGTATCTAGAAATTGAAGCAACGTATTTGGTGCCTGCGGGTTCGTCGATCCAAACGATTGAGGCGGTGGATCGACCGGGCGTACGTATTTCGATTTATGGTCGTAGTGCGTATGACTTGTATCTCACGCGGGTGATTCAACACGCCACATTGTTACGCACCGATAGCATTCAGTCTTCGTATGATCAATTCATCACGCAAAAACTCGATGCCTTGGCCGGTTTGTTACCGCGGTTAATGCAAGACGTGACAAGTCTGCCGGGCTCGCGCATTTTGCCGGGACGTTTCACTGCGGTTCAACAAGCGATCGGCACGCCGCGCGGGCGCAGTGCCGCGGCAGCGTTCTTACGTGACTATGCCGAAGAAATTAAGGTCGGCGGGGCCGTCGCGCAGGCGATTGACCGGCATCAGGTCCGTGGCGTTTGCGTGGCTGGCCAGGTTTAAAACTCGGTTTACCTGCCCGTCCGTTCGATGGGCGAGCGGCACTGGGCTTACCAGAAAAACTGCGCGCCTTCGGCTCGAGCCCAGGGATGACCGCCACCTCAATGGTTTGTGTGGTGAAGCGTTCGATACTGCGAATTAAATGATGCTCGCGTGCGCCAGCAAAACTGATGGCGGTGCCATTGCGTCCCGCGCGTCCCGTGCGACCAATGCGATGCACATAATCTTCTGCTTGTAACGGCAGATCAAAATTAATGACGTGCGAAATTCCTTGTACATCGATGCCGCGTGCAGCCACATCGGTGGCGACTAGCACACGCAATCCGCCACGACGCAGCGCTTGGAGCGTGCGATTACGCGCGCCTTGCTTCATGTCACCGTGCAGAGCGGCGGCTGCATGACCCCGCAAATGTAAATCTTGTGCTAGTTCATCCGCCGAGCGCTTGGTTGAGGTGAACACAATCGCTTGTTGTAGTTCAACATCGCGCAACACATGCTCAAGTAGACGCTGTTTGTGACCTAAGTCGTCGGCCAAATGTAACCGTTGTTGAATGTTGACATGGCGTGTTTGTGCGGTGTCCACAGCAATACGAACTGGATCGCGCAACATGGCGGCAGCC
>CAWUMP010000147.1:0-6572 GCA_963923385.1 uncultured bacterium
CGGCGCAAATTTATCCCGACCTGATTTCAGGGCAGGTATCGGTGTTTTTAGATAACCCTGGTGCGTCAACGCCCTTGGTCAACTCCGGTAAGCTCAAAGCCTATGGCGTGACGACAGCCACGCCATCCATGCCCAACGTGTCTTTATTTTCGCAATCCGGTGCGACGGTCGGCTTACGAGAGTTTGATGCCGCCTTTTGGTATGGGTTAGTAGCACCTGCTGGCACACCACGCGCAATCATCGATCGCATACAAACTGAAACCAGTAAGTTCGTCCATAGCGAGGCGGGGAAACGTGAGTTTGCGGCACGTAGCTTAGAGCCTGTGGGCAACACGGCAGATCAGTTTGCTGCCATCATTCAAAAAGATATCGAGCGCTTTAGCGCTTTAGCCAAACAACTCAATGTTCAACCCCAGTAACCTGCAGTTTGGATTTCCACGATGAATACCGCTTTACTCGAAGCCACAGATCTCGCGGTCACCTACGCATCTTCACGTGGTCCGGTGGTGGCACTACACGGTCTGAATGCGCGCTTAGGTGCCGGAGAATTTCTTTCGGTGCTCGGTCCATCAGGCTGCGGGAAATCCACTTTACTGAAAGTGGTGGCTGGTTTACTGGCACCTTCTGGTGGCAGCATCACGCTCGAAGGCGCTTCAATTACGGGCCCGCGTCCCGATGTTGGTATTGTGTTTCAGCAACCGACATTACTGCCTTGGCAAACAGTCCTCGATAACGTCCTGCTTCCGATTCGTACCTTGGGCATGGATGAGGTGGCTGGCCGAAAGCGCGCGCTTGAGTTACTTGAATTGGTAGGGCTAGCTAAATTTGCCTCGCACTATCCCAATGAACTCTCTGGCGGAATGCAACAACGCGTAGGAATTGCACGCGGCATCATTCATGATCCAAAGTTATTGTTGATGGATGAACCCTTTGCTGCCCTCGATGCGATGAGCCGTGAGCACATGATGATCGAGCTACAACGTATTTGGTTGGCCACTAAAAAATCAGTGGTGTTTATCACCCACTCCATTCCAGAAGCGGTGTTTCTTTCCGATCGCATTGTGGTGTTATCCGAACGACCCGGCCGTACCGTACGTGAAGTCCGTGTGGATTTACCGCGACCTCGCAACATCGACACCATGGCCTCACCCGCTTTTGCAAGTTACGCCAATGAATTGCGCGCTTTTTTTAGTACGCTTGGCCCCGCATAGGATCAGCGATGACACTCAGTGAACGTACCAAGACCATTCTGTATCCACTGATTTTATTGGTGGTGTTGATTGCCATCTGGGACGGCGCGATTCGGTTCTTTAAGGTGCCTAATTACATCTTGCCTACACCCGCAGCCGTGCTAGAGGCCATGCATCGCGGCTATATCGAAGGCTTGTACTGGAAACACTTCTTTTATACGCTGCAATCGATGGTCTCTGGCTATCTGTTGGGCTGCACGCTCGCATTTTTGCTGGGCTGCTTGTTTGCTGAATCACGTACCTGCGAACGTTTGCTGTATCCCTATGTGGTGGCCTTGCAGTCGATGCCCAAAGTGGCACTTGCGCCACTGATCATCGTTTGGTTTGGCTTTGATCTCGCCTCCAAAGTGGTGATGGTGTCGTTGGTATGCTTTTTTCCAATGTTCATCAACACTGCCGTTGGACTGAAGCAAACCAATCCAGCGTTATTAGATTTAATGCGCGCATTTTCGGCGTCGCGCTTACATGTGCTGTTGCATATCAAAATCCCCTCGGCGGCGGGTCATATTTTTGCCGGATTACAAATCGCTATCGTGCTGGGGTTGATTGGCGCCGTTGTTGCTGAGTTTGTGTCGTCGACAAAAGGCTTAGGGCATCTCATTAACGCCGCTGCCGTCAATCTAGAAACCAACACCATGTTTGCCGCGTTATTCAGTCTTGCGGTATTAGGAATTTTAGGCAGCCAAGCTATCCGCCGCTTACATGCGCGTGTGGTGTTCTGGGACCGAGGCGCGATTGCTCAAGCGCCCCTGAGCGAGTAACAACGCAGCGTTGTTTATTTGCGCCGCTCGGCGCCAGCCAAGCGTTTTTTTTCTTCTGCACGAATTTTCGCCAACATGGTGTCATCGGGATCTTTCCAATCAGCACCAGCGGCATGCGCCATGAAGGCCACCGCACGAGAAAATTCTTCTAACGATAAATCGGCCTGACCGCCTTTCGCTGGCATCCCACGCACGCCGACCCATGCATGACCGGTCAACATCGGTTGGCCTTCTTTAATCAACTTCCCCCATGCAGCGCGATCACCAAACTTTGGTGCGTTAGCCACGCCCGCTTGATGACAGGCCACACACACGGCTTGATACACCTGTTCACCACTACGTAAGGCTTGTGCGCTGGCTTGTAGCGGTAACAGTGCGATGGTTGTCGCGAACACGCACAACAATCGATATGCCAAGCCAATATTTTTTTGCTGTAGTAATAAAGACCGTTGCATTTGATTCCCTTTCACCACACACACGCCCATTGCGGAAACGCCTCTGACTTTGAACCACGCGGATCGACACCCGCTTCAAGCACGCCCGTATCTTCGTTAAATTGAATTGCGGTAATAAACCCTTCGGTCCAATCTGGACCAATATCCACTTCGTGCCCTCGCTGTGCCAAAGCATCCAGCGCCGCTTTGCCAATCCGTGGTTCCACTCGCACGCGATTCGGAAAGAAATTATGTGGTGCAAAAAATCCGGGTAAATGTTCGATCGATAGTTTAGGCGCTTCGATGGCTTGCTGAATGGTCATGCCAAACACCGCGCGATTTAAAAAGAACTGGATCAACCATTGCTCTTGCTGATCACCGCCCATAGTGCCAAAACTCATCCAAGGCTTGCCATCTTTAAACGCCATCCCGGGTGTGAGTGTGGTGCGCGGACGCTTACCCGGTGCAACCACATTCGGGTGATTTTTTGGCGTCAAATAAAACGTCATCATGCGGATCGATAACGGAAAGCCCAAACTCGGAATGACGGGTGAAGATGGAATCCATCCGCCAGATGGCGTAAACGAGGCCATATTACCTTGCGCATCGACGGCATCCACATGCACCGTCCCGCGCCCCCAAGGGGCCGGTAAGAAATGCGCATGCGCTTCAAGTAACGCCGTGTTCTTCCATGCATCGCCAGGACGGTGTGCTGTAGAAGAAGCGCGCATATCAATCAGTGCTGCACGTTGTTGACCGTAATGCGCGGACAACAACGTCTCAGTCGGCACCGATGTCGCGAGGGGATCTGCGTAATACTGTTCGCGATCGGCAAACGCGAGCTTCATGGCTTCGATGAGTAAGTGACAGTAATCTGCGCTGCCATGACCCATCGCCTTGAGATCCCACTGTTGCATGATCTGCAGCGTTTGAATCGCAGCAGGACCTTGCGACCATATCCCGCATTTAAATAGCTCCACCTCTCCAAACTGCCCACCAAAACGCATCGCTGCCGGTGCCTCAATGTGCGTTTCGTAGCGCGCAAGATCGTTGGCATCGAGTAGCCCGTCTTGGCTTTTGACGAAGCGTGCAATTTCTTGCGCAACCTCACCGGTATAAAACACTGCACGGGCTGCATCGAGTTTGGCCACACGATCACCACCTGCAGCTGCTTCCGCCGCTGCAATACGCTCGTAGGTTTGCGCAAGCGCTGGATTGGTGAGGAGTTGACCAACCTCAGGAATCTTGCCGTTGGGATAGTACAAATTCCAAGAACCCGGCCACTGACGTAAGCGATCGACGCAATCGGTGAGTCCATATTTTTGCTGATGTACCAAGCCACATTGCGCTGCATGCCCTGTTTTCGCTAAATGAATGGCTGGCGCAGCCACCTCAGCAAATGATCGCGAACCCCAGCGTTGCAACACTTTCACAAGCGCGCTAAACGTGGCGGGCACGCCAGCCGCCAGTACGCCGATGTCTGGCACGTCCTTCAGTCCACGCGAGGTAAAGGCTTCGGGGGTGGCAGACATCGGTGCCGCCGCATTGCCGTTGATCGAAAAAACTTCCTTACTTCCCGCGGGGCGAATCAACATCGGACATTCACCACCAATGCCATTCATGTGCGGATTTACCAAGCCCTCGACTAACGTCGCAGCACACGCTGCATCGATCGCATTGCCGCCCGCGCGTAACAGTTCAGCACCGGCCTCGGCAGAAAGGTAGGAATTTGAAGCCACAGCGCCGCGTTTGCCAATTAAGCGTGGATAAAACGTGGTGTGATCGGTGGGCTGATTACGATAACTACGTAAGCTGGACATACGCGGGGGCTTTCAGAAAAATGACAATCAGTGATCGGGGCGTTGCATCGTCACCGACCGATGAAGACGACCCCGCTATTCTACGGCGAGGTGATCCGGCGGTAGCCCTGCACGAAGACGCTGAACCATCTTCAAATACAGCTGCTCCATGTGGCGAGTATAGAGGGTTGTATTGAATAATTTTTCAGAATAGCGAGCCGCCTGCAGACGCTCACGTAGTGCACGGCGTTGCGAGGCGTCATGCGCTAAGGTAAGAATCAATTGCCGATACGAGACCATGTCCTCAGTGACTAGCTCTGGCATACCAAGCGCAGTAAGCATGCTGCCGGCAATCCGACTCATCGGTGACTCACCCATCCGAGTCACCACGGGTAGCCCCGCCCAAAGCGCATCACTTGCGGTGGTTTGTGCGGTGAACGGAAACGTATCGAGGAATAAATCGGCCAGTCGATGTCTGGCTAAATGATCGTCCATCGAAGCGACACGACCAGCAAACACCAAGCGCTCGGGCGCAATTCCATGGGTTTGCGCCGAAGCACGTAAGTTGTTGGCCATCACCGGGTTTAGTTCGCGTAGCCACAGTACGCTACGTGGAACCGCACGCATGATCTCCATCCAAGCGGCAAACACTTCGGGCGTGATTTTGTAAAGGTTATTGAAGCAACAAAATACCAGCCCGTCATTGGGTAAGCCCATCGATTCGCGGCTCGGCGTTCGATCAGCGATGGGTCTTGTGTTATCGGTTGCAAAAAGCGTATGCGGCAAAGTCGCTAATTTTTCAGTGTAACCATGTTGAAAGTGCGCAGGCATGGTTACTGGATCGGCGATGATGTAATCCATATACTCCGCACCAGAGGCCCAAGAAAACTGATTGATTTGAATCGGGGCAGCGCGTAGCGCAAATACTTGTGTGCGTGAATTGCGGGTGGGCCCCATTAAATCGACAGCAATATCAATTTGCAACTCACGTAAGCGCTGAGTAATCGCCAGATCTGTTTCTTGATCGACAAATAAAAAGTGATCAAATGCGCGCTTGAGTCGTGCTTGCATCGGACTATCACTCTCTGGCGACAGACAGACACCAAACGTTTCAAACTGCGTGCGATCCAGTGATTCAAGAAAACCAACAAAATTGTAGGCCGCTGCGTGTTCGCGAAAATCGGCCGATAAATATGCAATGCGAATTTTCGATCCGGGTGAGATCGTCTGGATTGGCCCCAGCGTTTGATCGAGCGGAAAATTCTTTGTAGTCCAGTGTTCAGCGGCAACGCGTTGGAGCGATAACGCATCGAACAGGCTGAGCAAATAAAAACTTGGTGGCGTTTCAATGTTGGACTGAATGCGCGGCGGGATATCCGCGATGACCGTGTCTAAATAAGACCAATCACACAGCATCATCTTTGCATTGATATAGATGGCAAACGAGATGGGATGCGCTGGGGGATTTTTTACGGCTAGTTCAAAGTCTTGCGCAGCGTGTTCAAAATCAAAATGCTCTTCAAAGAGTAAGCCCCGATTCCAGTAGGCCGACGAAAACGTTGGCTCTAAGCGGATTGCAGCCTGATAGCCTGCCAATGCCCCCGCGACGTCCTTTAAATGACGCAAGGTATTTGCACGATTGGTCAGCAAGGATGCATTTGGAGAACCAAAAGCTAACGCTTGGTCATAATCAAGTAGCGCGGCTGAATAGCGGCGACGCGCATTGTGATCAACGCCTCGGTTGTTGTATGCAGCGCTGAGCAACGAAACAATATCAGGATGATTTGGCTCTAACGCAGCAACGCGTTCAAAACTAGCGATTGCATCATCCAGTCTTTGCAACTGCTGAAATAACATACCTCGGTTGTAATGCGCCTCCGCATATTGCGGATCAACGGCGAGTGCAGCGGCATACGCAGCCAGTGCTTCTTCAATTTGACCCATCGCTTGAAGCGCGATACCGCAGTTATTATGTGCTTGAGCAAAGCGCGGCTCAATCTGAATCGCTTGCCGGTATGCTGCAATCGCTTCCGTAAATTGTTTTTGCCGCTGCAGTACATTACCCAAATTACTGTGTGCTTCTGGATAGTTTGGTTGTAACGCGATCGCACGAGAAAAATCTGCACGTGCCGCAACATCATCACCGAGGTTGAACAACATGTTGCCACGGTTATTCCAGACGATGGCATCGTCTTCGTTGATCGCAAGCGATTTTGAGACCGATGCAATGCCTTGATCGAGCTTGCCTTGTTGGGCATAACACAGGCCCAAGTAATGTAAAGCATCTGTATGTGCAGGTTGTTGACGCAAAATCGATTGATACAAGCG
>CAWUMP010000148.1:0-6531 GCA_963923385.1 uncultured bacterium
ATCACTATTCACAATATGAATGATGCAAATGCTGCTTACAGTTTGCTTGTAAGAGCAACAGGCGATCGAGCTGTGCTTTCACGCGCGGGTCGCTCAAGGTGTTGGCTTCCATTTGTTTGCACGTCACGCACCAATCTGCATAAAAATCGAGCATCACTACCCGCGGCTTGGGTTGCGATGCTTCGGTGCGTAAGCGTTGTTCGAGCGCTTGGATACTATCAATATGTTCAAATTGGATTTTCGTGACAGAGACTGTTTGCGATCCACTCAACCCGGCACGTAGTCCCGCCAAGGGTCGTAGCGGATCGCTCGCCCCACTAAATCCACCGAGCACAACCGCGACGCCAGCCAACAACAAAACCACGCCCACCGTTTTTGCTAAACGCGATACACCGTGCGCATGGGGAGGTAAGGGATCGATCGCGCGTAAAAAAATCGCGCAACCAATCAATAGCGCACCCCAAGCCAACATCATCGCCAACGTTGGGATGACCGGCGTGACTATCCAAATAGCCACACCAAGCAACAGCACACCAAACACGGCCTTGACGTTATTCATCCACGGACCACTGCGCGGCAATAATGCGCCTTCAGAAACACCGACTGCAATTAATGGAAGACCCATGCCCAAGGCCATCGCAAACAATGCTGCCGCACCCATCCATACATCACGCGATTGACTGATGTAGAGCAGCGCACCGGCCAATGGCGCTGCCACGCATGGACTCACAATCAACGCAGACAATGCTCCCATCGCAGCCACAGAAGCAATGCGTCCGCCTTTAAGTTTGCCGTGCGCACCGTGTAAACGATGATGCAAAAATCCGGGTAATTGCAGTTCATGCACACCAAACATCGACAGCGCCAACCACACAAACACCAATGCAAATCCACTTAAGACCCACGGATTTTGTAGCGCGGTGGATAACAGCGACCCAGACAACGCAGCCAGTACGCCGGCGCAGGCATACGCCAGCGCCATGCCTAAGACATAGCTCATAGAAAGCAACGCGGCGCGTGTTTTACCTAAAGCGCGACCCTCGCCAACAATGATGCCCGACAAGATCGGCAACATCGGCAACACACACGGCGTAAATGCGAGCAACAAACCAAAACCAAAAAAACTCGCGAGCACCCACGTTTTACTTTCTGAACGAAACAGCGCTGCGATATCGAAATCATTGGCGCTAATCGCGGGGACGAGCGTGCGCGCTGCGGTGGCAGATTCCGTCGACAACGCACTCGGTGTGGTGACATCACCACTGGATGCCGTCCAAGCAACGCTCAACGGAGTGTCAATCGGGGTATAGCAAACGCCCACGTCGGCGCAGCCTTGCGCGTTGACGATTAAATGCACGCGACTGGCGTTACCGTCTTTGGCGCTGATCGGTAATCGAATATTGACTGACTGGCGGTAAATATCCACCGCGCCAAAAAATTCATCTTGCTTACGTATTCCTGCCGGTAGTTGCGCCACACCCAGCACAAACGACTGCGTACTTTGAGGGCCCAAAGAAAACTTTAAGCGATCGCGATAAAGGTAATACCCTTTTTCGATGACAAACCGCACTTCGAGCGTATTTGCATCGATGCGATGTAGGCTGGGACGAAATGCCTTTTCCGGTTCCAGAAGATCGTCGGCCTGCACGCCACAGATCATGCTCATCGTCAGCAAACAGACAACTCCGAGCCATCGCGCTAGTCTATGCATCGATCGATCCTTGTGCCAAAGCAGCCAATTGCAGCCGCGCTTGGGTCAGCGCAGCTTGGATGGCGTGTGGTTCTAATTGCGCCAAAAAATCCTCGACCGCAGGATAGCGCAGTTCGATCCCCAGATCGTGCTTGAGGCGCGTGTTTTTCAAGCGTCGCGATTCACGCATAAACGATAGCAACGGAGCGGCGATGCGTGTGGCCGCTAGATCGCGCGAAATCTGTGGCGGCAATGGCAAACCAAAGCGCTCGGCAACGCGTGCCATATACGCGCCCATTTTTAACGTCGAGTCATCACTGGCGTTGTATATCCCGGGGCGCGTTTGCAGTTGCATGGCGTGCAAACATATCGTGGCCAGATCATCCGCGTGAATGTGATTGGTGTACACATCATCAGCCTCGCGTAACACCGGGGTGCCTTGTAACAAGCGCACGAGTGGTAATCGCGAAAGTGCATAAATGCCTGGCGCACGCAAAATCGTCAGTTGGACTCGATACTGTAGACACCACTCGGTCAGTTGCGCTTCTGCGTCGACACGACGAACCGCCCGCGGCGTTTGCGGATGCAACGGCGCCGTTTCATCAACCCACGCACCAGCACAGTCACCATACACACCAGAGGTGCTGATATAAACGACACGCCTTGGTAGAATTGCAGCCGCACTCAGCAGGGCAAGCAAGTGTGTGGTTCTTGTGTCGGCGAGGCCCGTGGTTGGTGGTGGTGCGGTGTGTAAAACCACCTCCTCCGTCCCGCCTGTAAACGCGTGCAGTGTCGTGGGTTGATCTAGGTCTGCGCCTTGACTGCGCGATATCGATCGCACCGCGGTACCCGCCGGCAAGCGAGCTGCAACACGGCGTGCAATATCGCCATAACCAACAATTAACATGCGGTGTGGTGTTTCCATCCGCCTATTTTACGAAGGCCTCATGTATACCGTCACAATTTCTAAAACTGGCCAAACGTTTCAAGTTGCCGCGGGTGAGGCTATCCTCACCGCCGCGTTACGCCAACAGCTGGTGCTACCGTACGGCTGTAAAACCGGCGCATGCGGCGCGTGTAAAGGGACCGTGGTGCAAGGACAGGTCGATCACGGCCAGCAATTTCAAGAAAAAGCCCTCACCCTCGAAGAGCGGGCCACTGGTAAAGCGCTATTTTGCCAAGCCACTGCTTGCAGCGATCTCACCATCGATACGCGTGTCATTGGCAGTGGCGATATTCAAATTAAAACCTTGCCGTGTCGCGTACAAAAACTCGAGCGCCTCGCCGACGATGTGATTCGACTCGAACTCAAGCTACCGGCCAATGAAACACTCAAGTTTTTTGCTGGGCAGTACCTCGATTTTATTTTGCGTGATGGCACGCGACGTAGTTTTTCGATGGCCAACGCACCGCATGCCGATGGCTTTATTGAAATTCATGTCCGTCATGTACCTGGCGGTCAATTTACTGACCATGTGTTTAGCAAATTAAAAGAAAAAGATATCCTGCGTTTTGAAGCGCCAATGGGAACATTTTTTCTGCGTGAAGAAAATCATCATCCCATCATCTTTGTGGCCTCGGGCACAGGGTTTGCCCCGATCAAAGCCATCATCGAACATATGCAAGAAAAAAACATTCAACGCCCAGCTGTGCTGTACTGGGGTGGACGGCGCCCCCACGATTTATACATGCATCAGCTCGCAGAGACATGGGCTGCACAAGGCAAGCTACGTTATGTGCCAGTCATTTCTGAAGCCACATCAGAAGACGCTTGGCAAGGCAGAACCGGGTTTGTCCATCAGGCGGTGATGCAAGATTTTCCAGATCTCTCTACCTATGAAGTGTATGCCTGTGGTGTACCCGTCATGGTCGAAGCGGCACAGCGTGATTTCATTGCACAGTGCAAACTACCCGAAGCGGCGTTTTACGCAGACAGCTTCACCACCGCAGCCGATCTGGCACGGTAAGGGCAATTTAATTTGCGGCTTCGCCAAGATACGCTTGGCGAACGCGCGGATCGTCGCGCAATACGTCGGCACTTTCAGCCAGCGTAATTCCACCACTTTCCATGACGTAAGCGCGGTGCGAAATTTGTAGCGCTAAGCGCGCGTTTTGTTCAACCAGCAACAACGTCATTCCTTGTTCTATCAAGGTGCGGATCACCGAAAAAATTTGCGTCACCATTTGCGGCGCCAATCCCATACTGGGTTCATCGAGCAACAGGAGTCTGGGACGGCTCATCAACGCGCGCGCCATCGCGAGCATTTGCTGCTCACCCCCCGAGAGCGTGCCAGCAAGCTGATGTTGTCGCTCGGCTAAACGCGGAAACACACGCAGTAAATGTTGTGTGTCACGTTTGACGGCATCACGATCCGTCCGCGCATAAGCACCCATCTGCATATTTTCATCGACGCGCAGATTGGCAAAAATGCCGCGACCTTCAGGCACCATCACCAAGCCTTTACGTGCACGCTCAAACGCTGGCAACGAATTCAATAGCATTTGATCAAAATGAATAGTGCCTCCAGCGACCGACACCAAACCACTCAAGGCTTTTAGGGTGCTACTTTTTCCTGCGCCGTTGGCACCAATCAGCGCCACACATTCTCCGGCCGACACCGCTAGGTCAATGCCTTGTACCGCGCGGATACCGCCGTAGTGCACTTGCAGCCCTTTCACCACCAACAGGCTCACGCTGCACCACCCAAATATGCAGCAATCACTCGCGGGTCGCGTTGTATATCGCTGGGGACGCCTTCAGCAATCCGTTCACCTTGATCTAACACCAACACGCGATCACATAAACGCATGACCAATGACATATCGTGTTCGATGAGTAGTACCGTGTAACCATCAGATCGAATGCGCTGGATGAGCGCAGCTAACGTACGGGTTTCGGTGGCATTCATCCCCGCAGCAGGTTCATCGAGCGTGAGTAAGCTCGGTTCGGTGGCCAAGGCGCGCGCAATCTCTAATCGACGTTGATCACCGTACGGCAAACTGCCTGCGCGTGCATTAGCTTGCGCGGCAATCCCAACGTAATCCAACCAAGCATGCGCAGCAGCTTCGATCTCGCGCTCTTCTTGACGCGTTGCACGGGTGCGTAAAACAGCACCCAAGACACCAGCCTGCGTGCGTACATGTCGACCGATCATGACGTTTTCAAGCGCTGATAGTCCAGCAAACAATCGAATATTTTGAAACGTACGTGCAATCCCCGCTGCGGCAATCTCGTGTGGCGCTAACCCTCGCAACGAACGACCCGACAACGCAAACGCGCCCGCCTCAGGGGTGTACAAGCCGGTGAGCACATTAAACAGCGTGGTTTTGCCAGCGCCATTTGGACCAATCAAGCCATAGATTTCACCGCGCTGAATATGAAATGAAACCTGGCGTAGTGATTGAATCCCACCAAAACGTTTGCTGATGCCCTCGGCTTGCAACAAGGTATTCATTTTGTGGTGGATGGCTGCGCCACCATGCGTGTGCGTATCAGCGTGGGGATCAAACCCGCAGGGCGCCAACGCATCACCAACACCAGCGCAAAACCAAAAATCAACATACGCAGCACTTCTGGTGCAACCACCGCGCGACCAAACATCCAATGCTGTAGTGGCTCAACGCTATAACGCAACAACTCAGGTACCAACGCAAGCAACAACGCGCCAAACACCACACCAGGAATATTTCCCATACCGCCAAGTACTACCATGGCGACCACCATGACAGATTCAACCAGCACAAAACTTTCGGGTGAAACGAATCCTTGTACGGCGGCAAAAACACCGCCCGCTAATCCACCGATACTTGCGCCAATCGCGAAAGCCAACAATTTGATCGACGTGGTATGAATACCCATCGCGCGGGCGGCAATTTCGTCTTCTCGAATCGCCTCCCATGCGCGACCGATCCGCGAGTTTTGCAACCGAACGACCAACACCAGCGTCGCCATCAATAGCAATAACAACAACCAGTAATATTTCATCGGGCCAGTGATTTCTATCCCAAAGATCACATCGCGTTTCGCAAAATGCACCGGGCCCAATTGAAAAACGTCGATGCGCGCAAGACCTTGTGGCCCATTCGTTAAGTTGATGGGTTGCGATAAATTATTCAGCACGATACGAATAATCTCGCCAAAGCCGAGGGTCACAATCGCTAAGTAATCTCCACGTAGCTTTAATGTCGGTGTGCCAAGCACCACGCCACACAGCGCTGCCAATAATGCACCAAGCGGTAAGATGATCCAAAAAGGCAGATGCAATCCAACGTGCGGACTCGCGAGCAAGGCATACACATACGCACCGACCGCGTAAAACGCGATGTAACCTAAATCGAGTAAGCCTGCAAAGCCCACCACGATATTCAAGCCTAAGGCCAACAACACATATAACAACGCCAAGTTGGCGATACGTACCCACGCGGTGCCGGCTATCGATAACGCGAAAGGTAAGGCAATCAGTGCAGCTGCAATCAACAACAATCCTAGCCAAGCGCGACGGTTCGGCGCAAGCGATGTCATGCGCGCTCTCCGGTGCGCTCACCAAGTAGGCCCTGCGGCCGCACGATTAACACCATAATCAACACAATGAATGCAAATACGTCCTGATAGTTCGAGCCAAACAGCACTAAATGTCCGTCAGCAGCGCAACGCGCAGCCAAGCGTTCTGACAAGGCTTGCAGATGACAAAGATCGGTCAACTCACCAATGTACCCAGCACCAAGTGCTTCAACCACACCGAGGACTAACCCACCGAGCATGGCACCTGGCAGATGACCAATGCCGCCCAGAACGGCTGCAGAAAACGCTTTGAGACCGAGCATGGATCCCATGGTGTATT
>CAWUMP010000149.1:0-6473 GCA_963923385.1 uncultured bacterium
AACGGCAATGCGAGCCCAACATCGGGCTAATGCAATAGCGATACAACGTAATGATTGCGCGTAACAGGCCGTTCATGACAACGTGCTCGGATTTAGGCTGCGTAAACAACGCCGCACGCGTGTCACTAAAGCGGCCTGTAATTTAATCCCGTAAGGTGGACGCACCAAGACGTCGATCGGACCTAAGGCAGCTTGCTCGAGACGAAACGCCTCGCGTACATAGCGTTTTAAGCGATTGCGCTCGACCGACAAACGTGAATGTTTACGCGTGACCAACAAGCCAAGCCGCGGTCCACCCGTATCGCGATGACGTACATAAAACGTGAAACCACCTTGGGCGCGTTTACGCCCTGATTTAAGCAGGTCCACAAAATCGGCGCTCTGACGAATGCGCCGGTCCTTGCCGAAACCCGCCCGCCGTTGTGGCGCGGTCTCAGCCATGGCAATTCCGGTTAGGAGGCGCGAACGCTAACAGCCAAGCGCGCACGACCACGCGCACGACGCGCATTAATAATGGCGCGACCGGCAGCGGTCTTCATGCGGGCCCGGAAGCCATGGTTGCGCACGCGGCGCGTTTTGGAGGGTTGATAGGTGCGCTTCATGACCATCTCTTTGAAAAAAGGCGCGTATTACACCGCTAACGCTAACCCCTTGTCAAATTTCCTAGATTTTTCGATTTCCCCTGTGGATAACTTTCATGTAAAGAGGTAAAATTTGGGTCTGGACGTAGCGCCGGTTCTGACCAAAATGACAGGCCGTGTTGGTCCAGCGCAGCGCCCCGACATCAAGCAAACCAATCCCTCCGACCGCCCTTTTCAGACCACCAACCATCAATGCATAAGCTTTGGGATGCGTGTCTGCGAACCCTGGAACAAGAAATCCCGGTTCAGCAGTTCAACACTTGGATTCGGCCCTTAACGGCCGAGACGGGTGATGACGCCTCATCCGAGCTGATATTGGCCGCGCCCAATCGCTTTGTCCTTGAATTGGTTAGAGAACGCTTTGCCGGCCGCATAGAAAAACTGCTCATCGAACAAGGGGCCAAACCGGCGCGCGTGCACATCGTCTTGGCGAGGACCACACCCAATACCACGCGCACGAATGGCAACGACGCCCCACCCGGAACCCAAGCACAGACCGGCTCTGTCCCCGCACCAACAAACAACGGCGTTGAGCGTAAGGCCACCCCCCCAAAAATGGGTCCGGCCCGGCTAAACCCGAGTTTTACCTTCGACAGCCTAGTGACCGGTAAAGCCAATCAGTTGGCACGGGCCGCCGCCATGCAAGTGGCCGAAAACCCTGGCATTTCCTACAACCCCCTGTTTGTTTACGGCGGTGTTGGCTTAGGAAAAACGCACTTGGTACAGGCGATCGGAAACTTCTTAATGACACTGCGGCCCAACGCCAAAGTGCGCTATATCCACGCCGAGCAATACGTCACCGATGTCGTTCGTGCCTATCAACAAAAGTCGTTTGATGAATTTAAACGTTACTACCACTCGCTCGATCTACTGTTGATTGATGACATTCAGTTTTTTTCCAACAAAGGGCGGACGCAAGAAGAATTCTTCTATGCCTTTAACGCGCTTGTTGAAGCGCATAAGCAAATTGTGATCACGTGTGACACCTACCCAAAAGAAATTTCAGGGATGGAAGAGCGCTTGATCTCGCGCTTCGGTTGGGGGTTAACGGTTGCCATAGAGCCACCAGAGCTCGAAATGCGTGTCGCCATTGTGTTGAAGAAAGCAGAACACGAAGGTCTAACCATTCAAGAAGAGATTGCCTTTTTTATCGCTAAGCACATTCGCTCGAATGTGCGTGAGTTAGAGGGGGCACTCAAAAAAGTCTTGGCCTACGCACGATTCAATGAGCGCGACATTACGCTTGAATTAGCCAAAGAAGCCTTACGCGACATTCTCAACGTGGCTAACCGACAGGTGACGGTTGAGAACATTCAAAAAACCGTCGCTGAGTTTTTTAAGATAAAAATTGGCGACATGCACTCAAAACGACGGACGCGCAACGTGGCACGTCCTAGACAGATCGCAATGGCATTGGCCAAAGAACTAACACCGATGAGCCTACCCGAAATTGGCGAAGCGTTTGGAAACCGGGATCACACCACGGTACTACATGCGTGCCGCAATATCGCAGAGCTACGTAAATCTGATCAAGGCATCAATCGTGATTATCTCGTGTTAGAACAAGTACTCAAAGGTTAAAGCGTACGTCATGTCACAACAAACAAAAAGCTGTGGATTAAATCTGTATGAATTGTGGGTAAGCCACTTAGATGCACCGTTATCGAAAACTATCCACAATCGTACACAGGTAATGAAGCAGTGTTGGGACCGACTTATATCTCGACAAGCAGCTGATGTCGCAGGTGTTTTCGACTTATCCACCGAAACTTCACCACTCTATTAACTATTACTAAGGATATATAAATGATCTTGGTAAAAGCAGAACGTGATGCACTCTTGGGTCCGCTATCCGCGGTAAGTGGCATCATCGAACGCCGTCATACGCTGCCAATCTTGTCAAACGTACTCATAGAAAAAAGCGCTGATGCACTTTCTTTCTTAGCCACTGATATCGAGATTCAAATTACTTCAAATGCGAATTCCTCAGCAGGAGGAGAGACGCAAGCGATTACAGTTGGTGCACGTAAACTAGTAGAAATTTTGCGTGCTCTACCTGCTGGGGAAGTGACATTAACGATGCAAGAAAAGCGCTTGCAAGTTAAGTCAGGCAAGAGTCGCTTTACGCTGCAAACCTTACCCTCGGAAGATTTTCCAAGACTTTCTAAACCGAGTGGCGATATCTCACGTTTCAGCTTGCCGCAAAAAACACTACGTCGGTTACTGGCGTTAGTGCAGTACGCAATGGCGCAACAAGACATCCGTTATTACCTAAACGGTTTGCTATTAGTGGTTGGGGATCAAAGTTTGAAATTGGTCGCTACCGACGGACATCGCCTCGCCTATTGCGCAACCTCGCTCAGCGCAGAGTTACCGCGCCAAGAAGTGATCTTGCCCAGAAAAACCGTACTCGAGCTCTCGAAACTTTTATCAGAGAGTGAAGATCCGGTTGCGATCGAAATTAGTGCTACACAGGCAGCCTTTTCGTTTGGCCAAGTTGAACTAATTTCAAAACTCGTCGATGGAAAATTTCCCGACTACACGCGGGTGATTCCAAAAGAACATAAGAACGTCATGACAGTAGAGCGTGAGGTCTTACGCCAAGCCTTGTTGCGTGCTGCGATTCTTTCCAACGAAAAATTCCGCGGTGTACGTTGGGTATTGAGTGCAGGAAGCTTGAAAATCATTTCATCTAATGCAGACCAAGAAGAAGCGAACGAAGAAATCGAAGTCGGCTACACAGGCGATGCCATTGATATTGGCTTCAACGTGAATTATTTACTCGATGTATTAAATAACATCAGTTCGAGCAATATCGAAGCACGTTTTGGAGATGCGTCATCGAGTGTCTTAATTGAATTTCCAGCCGAAGAAGAATTTAAGTATGTCGTAATGCCGATGCGTATTTGAGCAACACCTTGCAACAACGATTTGTCGATGACTAAAAAGAGGTTCCATCCGTGTCAGACCAAGTAACACCAGAGCAAACTTCATCCGGCGCAGCATCAGAAAACGCCTACGGTTCGGACAGTATTCGCATTCTTAAGGGACTCGATGCAGTCCGTAAACGTCCAGGAATGTACATTGGCGATACCTCAGATGGTACCGGTCTACATCACATGGTGTTTGAAGTCGTTGATAACGCAGTGGATGAAGCCTTAGCAGGTCATTGCGATGAAATCGTCGTCACGATTCATACCGATAACTCAATTTCAGTTTTGGATAATGGTCGTGGTATTCCAACAGGCATTAAAGAAGACGATGAGTTCAAGCGCTCTGCAGCCGAAATCGTCATGACTGAATTACATGCCGGTGGAAAATTCGATAACAACACCTATAAGGTTTCTGGCGGATTGCATGGTGTGGGCGTCTCAGTTGTGAATGCGTTATCAGCCTGGTTGCGTTTAAGTGTCTGGCGTGATGGTCATGTGCATGAAATGGAATTTCGGCATGGAGAACGCGTTGCGCCATTAGCGATTACCGGAGATTCGACGCGCCGCGGTACCCAAGTACATTTCCTGGCTTCGACAGAAACATTTGGCGTGATCGATTTTCACTACGATATTTTGGCTCGTCGTTTACGTGAGCTGTCGTTTTTAAATAATGGCGTCAAAATTCTGTTGGTTGATCAGCGTTCGGGCAAAGAGGAAAACTTTGCCTTCATCGGTGGCGTGCAAGGCTTTGTTGAATACATCAACCGCGCAAAAACGGTATTACATCCAAAAGTCTTTAGTGCACATGGTGAGCGCGAAGGCATTTCGATGGATGTGGCGATGCAATGGAACGACTCTTACCAAGAATCTGTTTTATGCTTTACCAATAACATTCCACAAAAAGATGGTGGTACACACCTCACCGGTTTACGCGCTGCGATGACGCGCGTGTTGAATAAATACATTGAAGAACATGACTTGGCCAAAAAAGCCAAGGTTGAAACCGCAGGTGATGACATGCGCGAAGGCTTGTCGTGCGTGTTGTCGGTAAAAGTCCCTGAGCCCAAATTTTCATCGCAAACCAAAGAGAAGCTTGTCTCCTCAGAGGTACGACCCGTTGTGGAAGAGGTCGTTGCAGAAAAACTTCGCGAGTTTTTAGAAGAGAACCCCACCGAAGCGCGCGTGATTACATCAAAAGTTATCGACGCGGCCAGAGCACGTGAAGCAGCGCGTAAGGCCCGCGAGATGACCCGACGAAAAGGCGTGTTGGATGGCGTTGGCTTACCAGGAAAATTAGCCGACTGCCAAGAAAAGGACCCCGCGCAATGTGAACTGTATTTAGTTGAGGGCGATTCAGCAGGTGGTTCGGCTAAACAAGGGCGTGACCGAAAGTTTCAAGCCATTCTTCCGCTGAAGGGGAAAATCCTTAACGTTGAAAAGGCACGCTTTGATAAATTAATTTCGTCGCAAGAAATTGCTACATTGATTACGGCCCTAGGCACAGGTATCAAAGAAGATTACGACATTGCCAAGCTACGCTATCACCGCATTATCTTGATGACCGATGCCGACGTTGATGGATCACACATCCGCACGCTGTTACTCACGTTCTTCTTTCGCCAACTACCTGAGTTAGTTGAGCGAGGCTATATTTATATTGCTCAGCCCCCACTTTACAAAGCCAAACTTGGGAAAGAGGAGCGGTATTTAAAAGACGAATTCGAGCTAAATGAATACATGCTGCGTCAAGCCCTGGTGGATGCCACTTTGTATCCATCAAGCGGTGCAACACCAATGACCGGTGATCCACTCGCTGCATTAGCAAAATCGTACCTACTTGCTGAAGCTGTGATTGAGCGTGTATCGCGCTGGATCGATCGAGACATTCTGATCGCTTTGCTACAGGGCGCATCGGTTGATTTAACTTCAGCGGCCAGCGCACAAACCAGTGCCGAGAACTTAGTGGCGGCGATTCCGGATCATGCCATTCGCGTCGAAGCACGACTTGATGCGAAAACTGAGCGCTATTACTTACGTATCGAACGTACACGTCACGGCAATATGCGTGTCTCCACGTTAAACCCAGAATTCTTGCTCTCAGGCGATTATGCGCAAATTCGACAAACTGCACACATGCTGCAGGGGCTCACTGGCGAGGGCGCTTACGTACAACGCGGTGAGCGAAAAAATGTCGTACGCGATTTTTCCGAAGCCATGCAGTGGTTACTTGGCGAAGTACAAAAATCGATGGGGCTGCAGCGTTATAAGGGTCTTGGTGAGATGAACCCCTCACAGCTTTGGGAAACCACGATGGATCCATCGTGCCGGCGTCTATTACGCGTACAAATTGAAGATGCTATTGCAGCCAACGAAATCTTCACGACCTTGATGGGTGATGAGGTCGAGCCGCGTCGTGCTTTTATTGAATCCAACGCGCTCATTGTGCGTAATTTGGACGTCTAAGCCGGATAACAGCACGCAACAGTATTCAGGAAGACAAAGCACACGCCGGTTCTGCTTGCGCGCTGGATCAACGCATGCAAACGATCAAGACGTAGTCTTTTTAGCTTTTGCTGCTGCGCTTGTTTTAGTGGCTTTCTTAGCCACTGTTTTTTTGCTTGAACCTTTTGTTGCGCGAGTCGGGGCTGATTTTTTGTCTGCGTCGTCTGCGTCTGGATTTAGCGCAGTCGTTTTGCGACTTGGTTTTTTCTTTGCGACATTCGTGGAATCAGCATCGACTGATTGTTCGGTCTGACCGTTCGCGGATTTGGTGGTTGTTCCTTTTTTAGGCGCACGTGGTTCAAACTCAAACCCGATTTTTCCGCCGGATGTTTTCACCAAATACGCTTTAAACGGACGATTTTTCTTTGAAATAAAGCGATTCAACAAGTCGGTTTTG
>CAWUMP010000150.1:0-6424 GCA_963923385.1 uncultured bacterium
GTTGTTTATTTACCAACAAACGTTGCGCAATCCAATCGGCAAGGCGCGCGCGTTCGATAGGCCAAATATCGACGCACACACCAACGTCCATGAGGGCGCGAAACCACGCGCTGTTTTGACCGGTTTTATCCAAGCGCGGCACACTCACGAGCGTGATCATGTCGGGATTAAGTTGCGCGCAATAACGCTCGATTGCGGCGCTGCCTTGCGTGCCTGGTTTACCCGTGGGTAATCGTAGCTCGATGAATTTGCGGTCACCAAACAACGAGCCCGCAGCACTTGCGTGTAAGAACGCGGCCCAATCAAACCCGCGTTCGGCCACGAGCAATTCACGCTCGGTACACCCTAGAGCACGACTCGCGGCGCGAATCGAATCGGCGGCTTCCATGGCGAGTAACGGTTCATCACCATGCACCACGTACAGTGGCGCCAGTGGTTGGCGTAGGTGCCCGGCCAATTGATCCAAACGCAACTGCATGCGTCGTCGCGCGTTTAAGGAACGACCGGCTTGGGCGGCGTGGCGGCTTCCAAGCGGCGCAAGATCTGACGAACCACATCCGATTGCATTTCGCGTTGAATGTTGGCTTCTTCTGCTTCTTTAGCCAACACATCGGCATCGCTATATGAAATATCGCGGATGACGACAACGCTGGCGGTTGGTAGATACTCACCGCCTTTACCATCGTGCACGCGAAAATTCACGCGATAGGTCAGACGAATTTCGCGGGTACGACCACCCGAAGACATCGCTAAACTGCCGCGCGTATACGTGTTTTCGGTAAATTCTAAACGCGCTTGCGCTTGTTCGGGCTGATCGACAACACGCGTGCGTGTTCCGGCTTGCACAAACCGCTTGAGGTCTAGCGGAATGCCGCCCTGTGTGCCCGGAATGTAGAGCGTTTCAAAAGGCAAATTGGCGGTGCCGCGCAGCTGAAAACCGCAGCTAGCCAAAAACACAAAACACAGGCTCGTCAGAAGAAGTTTTAAGGGCATGTCCTTACACTACCAGATTGATTAATCGACCGGGCACGACAATGACTTTCTTCAATGTGCCGCTTGAAACATGCTTGGCAATTTGTGGATCAGCCAGTGCTAACGCTTGCAGTGTGGCTGGATCGGCAAGCTTGACGGCGCGCACGGTGCCACGTGTTTTGCCGCTGACTTGGACAACGTAATCAATTTCATCTTGTTCAAGCGCTTCGGCTGCGGGCTCTGGCCAAGCGGCGCTCAGTACGTCCTCGCCATAACCTAATTCACGCCAAAGTTGGTGACAAATGTGGGGCGTGATCGGCGCGAGCACACGCAATAAAATCGACAAACTTTCGTGTCGCAATGCATGCGCTGTGGCCGGAAGTTTTTCAATCACATTCAGCATCTTCATGGTGGCGGAGGCCACCGTATTAAATTGATGCCGCTGCATGTCGTAGGTGGCTTGCTTGAGAAGGCTGTGCATTTCGTGCCGCGCAGTTTTACCATTGGCATCGAGTTCGGCGTGTATCACGGCACCGTTGGCAGGACCACTCGAAGCAATGGCCAGTGCGCAAGCCCAGAGGCGCTTTAAAAAGCGAAACGAGCCATCTACGCCTTCGTCAGACCATTCGAGCGTTTGTGTGGGTGGTGAAGTAAAGATAATAAAAAAGCGCGCGGTATCTGCACCACAGGCTTCAATTAAGGCTTGTGGATCAACACCATTGTTTTTTGATTTCGACATGGTGCCGATGCCATCGGCCACGACGTCCACGCCATCCCGTTTGCGCTTAGCAGACAGAATGCGACCTTTGGCATCGCGCTCAACATCGACCTCGGCTGGGTTGATCCATTCACGTCGACCCTCTGCGGTGTCGAGGTGATACATCTCGGCAAGCACCATGCCTTGCGTGAGTAAATTAGTAAACGGCTCATCAATGCGCAATAACCCTGCATCACGCATCGCCCGCGTGAAAAACCGCGAATACAGCAGATGCAAGATGGCATGTTCAATGCCGCCGATGTATTGATCGACCGGCATCCAGTGCCGCGCGCGTTCATCGAGCATGGCGCTGTCATTATCCGGGCAGGCGTAGCGAGCGAAATACCACGACGAATCCATGAAGGTGTCCATGGTGTCGGTTTCGCGACGCGAGGCGTTACCGCAAATTGGACAGGGCACGTTTAAAAAGTCAGTGCGTTTATTGAGTGGATTGCCCGAACCATCGGGCACACAATCTTGTGGCAACACGACAGGCAAATCTTTTTCCGGCACCGGCACGGCGCCATGCGTGTCGCAATGAATGATTGGAATTGGCGTGCCCCAGTAGCGCTGACGGCTAATGCCCCAGTCGCGCAAACGCCAGGTGGTTTTTTTCTCACCGAGATTTTTTTCTGCTAATTGTCGTGCCACGGCATCGACCGCTGCCGACAAGCCCAACCCATCGAGTGACCCAGAGTTGACGCAGTGTCCGCGCTGTTTATCTGCGTACCAATCGGCCCAAGCCTCGGTGCTGAAGTGCTGGCCCTCGACATGCACGACTTGTTGAATCGGCAAGTGATACTTTTTGGCGAATGCAAAATCACGTTCATCGTGAGCGGGGACACCCATCACTGCGCCGTCACCGTAGCTCATCAACACATAATTTCCGACCCATACTTCGATCGATGCACCGGTGAGTGGATGCGACACAAACAAGCCGGTGGGCATGCCCGCTTTTTCTTTGACGGCGAGCTCCGCCTCGGTGGTACCGCCTTGTTTGCACTCTTCAATAAACTGCGCGAGCGCTGCGTTTTGTTGAGCAGCATGTAGCGCGAGCGGATGTTCAGGTGCCACCGCGCAAAACGTCACACCCATGATGGTGTCAGCGCGCGTGGTAAAGACCCATAACTTACCCTCGCCAATTAAAGCGCGGTCAGCCCCACAAATGTCGTGCGTAAAAGCAAAACGCACCCCTTCGCTTTTGCCGATCCAATTTTCTTGCATGAGCTTGACCCGCTCAGGCCAACCCGGGAGTTGCGTATGCAAATGCCCAAGTAATTCTTCAGCGTAATGGGTGATCTTTAAGTAATAGCCCGGAATTTCGCGTCGTTCGACCAACGCGCCAGTACGCCAGCCGCGTCCGTCGATGACTTGTTCATTGGCAAGCACGGTTTGATCAATCGGATCCCAATTCACTACCTGCGTTTTACGATAAGCCACGCCAGATTCAAGCAGCTTAAGAAACATCCACTGATTCCATTTGTAGTAATTGGGATCACAGGTGGCGATTTCGCGAGACCAATCAAGCGCAAAGCCCAAGCTTTGCAGTTGACTGCGCATATACGCGATGTTGTCGTAGGTCCATTTGGCGGGCGGGACTTTGTTGGCAATGGCTGCGTTTTCAGCCGGTAAACCAAACGCATCCCAACCCATGGGCTGTAGCACGTTGTAGCCGCGCATGCGGTGATAGCGCGTGATCACATCACCAATGGTGTAGTTGCGTACGTGCCCCATGTGCAACTTGCCAGAGGGGTAGGGAAACATCGACAAGCAGTAATACTTTGGCTTCGTGCGATCTTCCTCAACACGGAAAGCGCCGGTGGTGTTCCACCAGGTTTGCGCCTCGGTTTCAACGGCGCGCGGATCGTAGCGTTCTTGCATGGATTTTGGGGGTTGTACCGCCGAGAAACAGCGCGGCGCGAATAACAAATCAGAGAGGCGCAAAGTATAGCGGAAGCGACGTGCTTCGGTGCTGTCATACAGAGCCACGCCGACCCAACACCGACCCAATGAAGACGCAAGCCACGACGTAGCGCGGCGTAATGCGACAATACGCCTCCGTTTTAAATGCACACCGCGATGTCGCTCTATCTCGAACACCTCAATCCAGAACAACATGCCGCGGTGACGCTGCCCGAGCAACACGCCCTGATTTTGGCTGGTGCCGGCAGTGGCAAAACGCGGGTACTGACGACGCGCATTGCTTGGTTGATTAAAAATAGCTTCGCCGCGCCAGGGCAGATTTTGGCGGTGACCTTTACCAACAAGGCGGCGCGCGAAATGCAAACGCGTTTGAGCGCGATGTTGCCGATTAATCTACGCGGTATGTGGATCGGCACGTTTCATGGCTTATGTAATCGCATGTTACGTGCGCATCATCGAGACGCGGGTTTACCGCAAACGTTTCAGATTTTGGATAGCGCCGATCAACTGGCTGCGGTGAAACGTATTGTTAAATCGATGAACATCGATGAAGACAAATTTCCGCCACGCGAAGTGCAGTGGTTTATCAATGCCCGCAAAGAAGAAGGCCTGCGCGCACAAGCGGTCGGTGCACAAGATGGCATCACGCGGCGATATGTCGAGATGTATGCCGCCTACGATGCGCAATGTCAACGCGACGGCGTCGTGGATTTTTCTGAGTTGCTGCTGCGTAGCTACGAATTACTCACTCGTAACGAGGTGTTACGTGCGCATTACGCCGAGCGGTTTCGACATATTTTGGTGGACGAATTTCAAGACACTAATCGACTGCAATACCGCTGGTTACGCTTGTTATGCGGACCCAACAGCGCGCTGTTTGCAGTGGGTGATGATGACCAGTCGATCTATCGTTTTCGTGGCGCTAACGTTGGCAATATGGCTGATTTTGAGCGTGACTTTGCAGTCAAAAAAGTCATTCGTCTTGAGCAAAACTATCGCTCGCAGGGCAATATTTTATCGGCCGCGAATGCGCTGATTGCTAACAACGAAAATCGTCTCGGAAAAAATCTTTGGACAGCCGCTGGCGAAGGCGAGCCGTTGCGTGTGTATGAAGCCAACTCCGATTTGGATGAAGCGCGATTTATTGTTGAAGAAGCACAAGCCCTATCGCGTGAAGGGGTGCCCTATCAAGACATGGCGGTGTTGTATCGATCGAACGCGCAATCGCGCGTGATTGAACATGCCTTGTTTGGCGCCGGCATTGCGTATCGGGTATATGGTGGATTACGCTTTTTTGAGCGCGCTGAGGTGAAGCACGCGCTGGCGTATCTGCGTTTAGTGGCTACACCAGAAGACGACAACGCGTTATTGCGCGTGTGTAATTTTCCGCCACGCGGCATTGGTGCGCGTTCGGTTGAGGCGTTGGTCGATGCTGCGCGCAACGCACCAACCGCGACCGACAGTAATGCGCCTGCGTTTGGCTTGGGCCCTGATAACGAGGACGCACAGTTATCGCGTCTGGCTGGGAGTTTGTGGTCATCGATCCCGCAGCTGCCAGGCAAAGCCGGCACGAGTCTGCAGGCGTTTCGCGCATTGATTGAACGCTTACAACAAGAAACCCGCGGCCTCACCCTTGGCGAAACCGCAGCGCATGTGATCGCACACAGTGGCTTGATCGAGCACTATGGCAAAGAGCGTGAGGGTGCCGATCGAATTGAAAACTTAAACGAATTGGTCAATGCAGCAACCGGTTTTGATCCTGCAGAAGCGATCATTGATATCGCGACCGGTGAAACCACCGATCCCACCGTGGTCGATCCGCTGACGGCATTTTTATCGCACGCTGCACTCGAAGCCGGTGAGCATCAGGCCGGTGAAGGGCAAGACGCGTTGCAAATGATGACCGTGCACTCGGCCAAGGGGTTGGAGTTTCAGGTGGTGTTTATATCGGGATTAGAAGAGGGCTTGTTTCCACACGAACAAAGCTTGAATGAACGCGATGGATTAGAAGAAGAACGTCGCTTAGCGTATGTGGCTATTACCCGGGCGCGCACGCGGTTGTATTTGACGGTCGCGCAAACGCGCATGCTGCATGGTCAAACGCGCTATAACTTGCCGTCGCGCTTTTTAAATGAAGTGCCCGAAACCCTAATGAAGTGGCTCACTCCACGCTACAACGAACGTCGTGCAAGAGCCGATGATGCGGCGTGGCCAAACCATGGCGCGAGTGCGCGAGGGCAGTTTTCGAGCGATTTTTCAGCCGGTGCCGCCGCTGCGCAATCGGCGCGCTTTGCGGCGCCGGCAAGCGCGCTGGGTGGCTTTCGTATTGGTCAAAGCGTGATCCATCCAAAATTTGGCCAAGGCGTCATTGTGGATGCCGAGGGTGCCGGTAGTGAGGCACGCGTACAAGTGAACTTTTCTCGCAACGGGGTGAAGTGGTTGGCGCTTGGGGTGGCCAAACTCACGGCGGTTTAATTGCTTTGCCAATTACGACAGTAGCCCTGCCCCCGCAACGCTGAGATAACGCGCCAAGCGTCCTGCGCTCATCCACCACAACACCGACCACGCATTTAAACGTAACCAACCTGCAGCCAAACACAGCGCATCACCAATCAAGGGTAAAAAAGCTAACGTAGTGGCGCTGGCGCCCCATCGATATAACCAAGCCAACGCGCGCGGTGTGAGTCGCTGCACGCTGTGTTGAGGAATCCATCGTCCCATCGCGTAGGTGCTCATGCCACCGAGCGTGTTGCCCACTGTGGCGATGGTGAT
>CAWUMP010000151.1:0-6411 GCA_963923385.1 uncultured bacterium
TGCCCGTAGCTCAACTGGATAGAGCACCAGCCTTCTAAGCTGGGGGTTGTGGGTTCGATTCCCGCCGGGCAGGCCAAAAGCCGGCGGGCATCGAAATCAAGATTGGTCTTGCAGCAACTGTGGTGGGCGTAGCTCAATGGTAGAGTCCCGGATTGTGATTCCGGCTGTTGTGGGTTCGAATCCCATCGTCCACCCCATCCACTCACCGGAATTTCTGCGCTGCGATTAACCCGGTAAGTCTTCACGATGCAAGGCAAACACCACACCATCTCCTGCGCTGGTGTCTAGCCATATGAGTGGCATACGCGGATAAGCACGCTCGAGCGCTTTGCGGTTATGCCCCAACTCACAGACCAACAAGCCTGAGGGTTTTAAATATTTTTTTGCCTGCTGCAAAATCCGGTGTACAAGATCTAGACCGTCTTCGCCTGCCGCCAGCGCCATACTGGGCTCATGTAAATATTCTGTGGGTAACTGACGCATCGCTTTACCGGTGACATAGGGCGGATTGCTCACGATTAAATCGTAGGATTGATCAAGCGCTGCAAATAAGTCTGAGTGGATGAATCGCACGCGTTGCCCCAGTTGATGCAAGCGATGATTTTTTTCGGCCACACGTAATGCGTTTTTCGACAGATCAACGCCATCCACTTGGGCGTTTGGGTAGTGCTGCGCTAACAGAATGGCTAAGCAACCTGAGCCGGTACATAAGTCGAGAACACGAGCTGGGGGCTTGAGCTGAAACGTATCTAGCGTGTCTGCGATGAGTTCAGAAATAAACGAGCGCGGCACGATGACCCGTTGATCGACGATAAAGCGCTGCCCGGCAAGCCAAGCTTCACCCAGCAAATAAGCGAGTGGTTTGCGCGTTGCAATTCGTTGATCACGCAGTTTGATGAGCTGTTGTTGTTGACGTGCGCTGAGCGTGATCGATGCAATCGGATGATCTTGGGTGGGATCGAGACCCGCAGCGTGGGCGACGATCCACCAAGCCTCGTCGCGTGCATTACTGGTGCCGTGCCCATATGACAGATGCGCGGCTTTAAAAATTTTTTCGGTCTGCTTGAGCGCCGTTTGAAAAGCCAGCATCGTGCGTTGTTAGCGCGGAACGCCGCTTAGGTCAGCAGGCGCTGCAACATGCCGTGATAAATCTTCGGCAGTTGTTCCAGTGCCGACAAGGCGATGTGCTCGTTAAGCTTGTGTATGCTTTCGTTCACTGGTCCGAGTTCAACAATTTGTGGGCAGATGCGTGCAATAAAACGTCCATCAGATGTCCCACCTGTGGTCGATAACGCTGCATTGACGCCCGCGACTTCTTGAATTGCGGCTCGCGCGGCTTGCACCAATTGACCGTTGCCGGTTAAAAATGGTTGACCGGATAAATTCCATTCAATCTCAAACTGCAGTGCGTGCCGCGTTAGAAGAGCTTCCACCTCTGCAGTGATTTTCTGCGCCGTTGTTTCAGTTGAGAATCGAAGATTGAAATCGACTTCTAGCGTGCCAGGAACAACATTGGTCGCGCCCGTTCCAGCATGAACGTTTGAGATTTGAAACGACGTTGGTGGAAAAAATTCATTGCCTTGATCCCAGCGCATTGCCACCAACTCAGCCAGCGCAGGGGCGGCGAGATGAATCGGGTTTTTGACTAATTCTGGGTAAGCAACGTGACCCTGTATACCGTGAATTTTTAGTTTTGCTGACAGCGATCCACGCCGACCATTTTTGATCATGTCGCCTAATTGATTGACCGAAGAGGGCTCGCCAACGATGCAATAATCAATCTTCGTGCCGCGCGACTCTAGCAGATCGACTACTTTGACCGTGCCGTTGATCGAGGGGCCTTCTTCATCTGAGGTAATCAAAAAGGCAATCGAGCCTGTGTGATTTGGAAAATCGTGCACGAATTGTTCGGTGGCAATGACAAACGCAGCAATCGATGACTTCATGTCGGCTGCGCCACGCCCGTACAACTTGCCTTCACGAATACTTGGCACGAACGGATCAGAGTGCCATGCATGGAGTGGTCCGGTTGGAACGACATCCGTGTGTCCCGCAAAACACACTAAGGGGCCGCCTTGATTGCGTATGGCCCAAAGATTATCGACATCACCAAAACGCAAATGCTCGCATTGAAATCCGATCGCGCTTAAACGTTGCGCCAATAAGGCTTGGCAGCCGCCATCGGCAGGCGTGACTGAAGTGCGTGCAATCAGGTCTTGCGTGAGTGCCAGTGCATTCATCATGGTGTGGGTAGCGGTTAGTCGCCGCGAAGCAGTTCGTTGAGACTGGTTTTAGCGCGAGTCTTGGCATCGACACGTTTGACAATCACTGCGCAGTACAAGCCGTATTTTCCGTCTGCTGAGGGCAGAGTGCCAGGCACAACGACGGAACCCGAGGGGACGCGACCGTACAAAATTTCTCCGCTGGCACGGTCATAGATGCGGGTGCTTTGTCCAAGAAATACGCCCATTGAGATGACGCTATTTTCTTCAACGATGACGCCTTCAACCACTTCAGAGCGTGCGCCGATAAAACAATTGTCTTCGATGATGACGGGGTTTGCTTGAAGTGGCTCAAGAACGCCACCAATGCCAACGCCGCCTGAGAGATGCACATTTTTTCCGATCTGCGCGCAAGAGCCCACCGTGGCCCAAGTGTCCACCATGGTGCCTTCATCTACATAAGCGCCAATATTGACGTACGAAGGCATCAGCACGACATTGCGTGCGACGAAACATCCACGGCGGGCCATCGCGGGTGGTACGACACGAAAACCGCCTGCGGCGAATTTTGCGTCATCGTAATCGGCAAATTTGCTGGGGACTTTATCGAAGAACTGCGTTTCGTTGCCCGGCATACGCACATTGTCGGCAAGACGAAACGATAACAAGACGGCCTTTTTAATCCACTGATGGGTGTGCCACTCACCGTTGATTTTTTCGCATACACGAAGCGAGCCGGCATCTAATCCGTGCAGCACTTCGTTTACGGCTTGTTTGATTTCGGTCGGCGCTTTTGCCGGGGATAGTTCGGTGCGTTGTTCCCAGGCTTGATCAATGGTGTGTTGTAGTGTGCTCATGAGATTCCTTACTTTGAAATAAATGTACGCATGCGATGTGCCGCCTCGACGCACTCTTCAAGCGGAGCAACGAGCGCAACACGCACATGATTTTTTCCTGGGTTAATGCCGTTGCATTCGCGTGCCAATAAACTACCGGGCAGCACCAGCACGTTTTGCTCAGCGAGTAATTGTTGCGTGAACTGCACATCATCAGTATTCAGTTGGATCCATAAATAAAACCCCCCCTCAGGTTGCTGAGTCTGCAAGGTGGGCGGAAGCAATGGAAGCATGGCGCGGTATTTCGCTGCATAGGCGGCACGATTTGCAACCACGTGT
Source organism: uncultured bacterium (assembly GCA_963923385.1). Classification (GTDB taxonomy): domain Bacteria; phylum Pseudomonadota; class Gammaproteobacteria; order Burkholderiales; family SG8-39; genus SZAS-79. The sequence continues at coordinate 3,398 of CAWUMP010000151.1, forward strand.
ACTTCATCAGACCAAGCAGCAATGGAGGCGTGTTGGACCGCAAGACCCATCGCTCCGCCATGGTAAGTGCGATACAACAGAAATTTTTTCAAGATCTGCGCATCACCCGCGACAAATCCGGACCGTAGCCCAGGCGCATTCGAGCGCTTCGATAAACTAGAAAAAACCACCAGACCTCGATAATCGCTGCGCCCTAATAATTGCGCGGCTTGCAGTGCACCGAGTGGTGGATGCGCCTCGTTGTAGTAGAGCTCGGAGTAGCACTCATCTGAAGCAATCACAAACCCATAGGTGTCTGCCAGCGCAAAGATGTCTTTCCATTGCTCAAGTGACATCACCGCACCGGCGGGGTTGCCAGGCGAGCAAACAAACATCAAGCGCACATGACGCCAAGTGCCCGCATCGAGCTGCTGAGGTTGGATGTGGTAATGCGTTGCGGCTGTGGTGTTTAGAAACACGGGCCGTGCACCGCCCAACAATGCGGCCCCCTCGTATATTTGATAGAACGGATTGGGGCACACGACCAACGCATCTTGATCGGCTGGATCGAGCACGGTTTGTGCAAATGAAAACAGCGCCTCACGCGATCCATTCACAGGCAAGACTTGCGTGGCGGGGTCAATGGCATGGAGCTGATAGCGCTTCTTTAGCCAAGTTGCGATGGCTTCGCGTAACACAGGTAGACCGGCAGTTGCCGGGTAGGCTGCCAATCCACTCAGATGATCGGTCAGCGCTTTTTTAAGGAGTTCAGGCGTGGCGTGTTTGGGTTCACCAATCGATAAGTTGATTGCCGATAACGCAGGATTGGGCGTGATGCCTTGCAGCAGCTGACGTAAGCGCTCAAAGGGATACGGTTGCAGCAGATCAAGACGCGGATTCAATGGCGGGGCCTGGAGTGCAGAATACTAAGCAGCCACGGTCGAACGACCGGAGGCAATTTGATCAAGATGGACCGGTGTGGCGGCGCGCCAGCCGCGTTTTCGATGTTCAGCAACGACGGTCGTGAAAATGCCGCCGCGCACATAAAAACGCGCTTCTAACCTTGCATAGCGCGGACGTGTGGCGCGAACCAAATCGTCCAAGATGCGATTCGTAATGGCTTCGTGGAAAGCGCCTTCATTGCGATATGACCACATGTAGGACTTGAGTGCCTTTAATTCGATGCATTTCGCATCGGGCACGTAGTCGAAAAGTAGGGTCGCAAAATCTGGTTGCCCAGTCAGCGGACATAAGCAGCTAAATTCGGGGATTTCCATATGGACGCGAAAATCGCGCTTTGGCGCTGGATTTGCGAACGTGTCAAGCTTTTTTGAGGGTATCGAGGGCATTTCAGGGAGCGCGTTTAGCGCGAAAATTCAATCGAAATGCTATCATAGCGCGCTGCGTAAAAGCTGCCCGACTCGAATACAGTGCTTGCGTTGGGTCTTTCGCAAATTAGGTTCATCTTGTTGTGGTTTTTTCTAGTCATGCATGCCCAACCGCGCCGCGGTACGGTCATTTCTCTACCTTTTCGATGTCGAGTCCTTCTCCGTGCGTCTGACCCAGCTTCGGCTTTCTGGTTTTAAATCTTTCGTTGATCCCACTCCGATCCATGTACCTGGTCAATTGGTGGGGATCGTGGGCCCCAATGGATGCGGCAAATCAAATGTGATTGACGCGGTACGTTGGGTCTTGGGCGAATCGCGTGCTTCGGCTTTGCGCGGTGACTCGATGATGGACGTAATCTTTAATGGCTCAGCGAATCGCAAGCCCTTAGCGCGCGCAAGTGTTGAGTTGGTGTTTGACAACGCCCTTGGACGCGCCGCTGGGCAATGGTCGCAGTACGCAGAAATCAGCGTTAAACGGGTGTTGCAGCGTAATGGTGAGTCGGCCTATTACATCAACAATACTCACGTGCGTCGCCGTGATATCACCGATATGTTTCTTGGAACCGGCTTGGGGCCGCGTGCGTACGCCATCATTGAACAGGGCATGATTTCACGCATCATTGAGGCCAAACCCGAAGAATTGCGGGTGTTTCTCGAAGAGGCCGCTGGCGTTTCTAAATACAAAGAACGTCGTCGCGAAACTGAAAATCGTCTCAATGACACGCGCGATAACTTAGCCCGCGTGGTGGACATTCGCACTGAGCTGATTGCACAAATTGAGCGTCTCGAAAAGCAAGCAGAAGTTGCGGGTCGTTATACCGAGCTGCAATCCGAGCTGCAGCTGAAACAACACGTGTTGTGGTACCTGCGTCGTCGCGATGCTGCCGCTGAACGTGAGCGTCACGCGGCAGAAATCACGCGCTCAGTCAATGCGCTCGAGGCCGAAACCGCTGCCTTACGCGAGATCGAATCGCGCATTGAAACCGCGCGTCATGGGCATTACACCGCGGGGGATGCGCTGAATGCTGCGCAAGCGGCGTTGTATTCCTCTAATTCTGATGTTGCCAAGCTTGAATCCGAGTTGCGCTATGTTGAAGAAACCCGTCAGCGCACCGAAAGTCGTCACGTTGAATTGCGTGTGCAATTAGATGCTTGGAAATCTCAGCGTGGTGGGCTGACGCAAGCGCTGCACATGTGGGCCAGTCGACAAGTCGACGCCACAGAGCGGGTGGGGCAGGCACAACAGCATCAGCAACAAGAAAGCGCCAAGTTACCGGTGGCCGAACAGCAATTTCGTGCGGCGCAAGAACGCCTCAACCAATCGCGTAGTCAGGCAATGCAAGCGCAAAGTCGCGTGCAAGTTGAGCAAGCCAATTTGTCGCACGGCGAGCGTACCTTAGAAGGCTTGGCGCAGCGTGAAGCGCGATTGCAAGCCGAATTTGCAGCACTTGAGCAGCCCGATCCACAATTGAGTGCGTCGCTTTTGGCGCGTTTAGAACAAGCGCAAGGCGAAGTCGCGCGTGCGCGTGAGGTGGTCGGATCACTTGAAACGCAACTTCAGTCGGCAGAAGCTTCACGCACCCAAGCCAGAGAAGCCATGCTGGAAGCGGAGCGCGTGCACGCGGCGATTGCGGCGCGGCTCAGCGC
>CAWUMP010000152.1:0-6371 GCA_963923385.1 uncultured bacterium
GTGATTGGCGCGGTACTTACCGCGGCCAAAAGCAGATTTGGTTTTTGCTTCGCTTAACTGGTCGCGATTGCGACGTACGTTTACGGGCCAACGAAAAGCCTGAGTTCGACGCATGGCGTTGGCACACCTATTGGGTGCCCCTAGATACGGTGATCGAATTTAAGCGGGACGTGTACCAACAAGCCTTGACCGAGTTACATCGCTTTTTAGACGCCGATCGACGCGTGCGTGGCGTATCAGACCTCCCCGAAGGGTGAGAGCTGCACCCGAGCATAGCGGGTAGCAATCGGCTGGATTGGGAAATTTGATTGGATGCGCCAGCCCGCACGACATAAATTAGCAACTTCCTACTGACCTTCAACCGGACATACTGATGACACATATCGAACGAAACAGCTTGTTGTCACTGGAAGCTTACGCCAAGCAGCGCGGCGAGTTTCGTGCGCGGGTCATTGCGCATAAACAACACCGTACTGTGGCCTTGGGTGAACATGTCACACTCATTTTTGAAGACGAGTTAACCATTCGCTACCAAGTGCAGGAAATGTTGCGCATCGAACGCACCTTCGAAGAACAAGGTATTCAAGATGAGCTCGACGCATACAATCCACTGATCCCTGATGGCAATAACTTCAAGGCCACGATGATGATTGAATACCCTGACCCTGCTGAGCGTGCGCAAATGCTCGCTAAGCTCAAAGGGATTGAGGATCGCGTCTGGGTGCAGGCCGAGGGTTGTCGACGCGTGTATGCCATAGCCGATGAAGATTTAGAGCGTGAAAACGACACTAAAACTTCGGCAGTGCACTTTCTGCGTTTTTCTTTGGATGATGAAACCTGTAAGAGCTTGAAGTACGGTGTATCACTGTCGATGGGGGTGGATCATCCTGAATACTCGGCCTCGCTTGCAACGGTTGCTGCGCCGGTTCGTGCAGCGTTAGTGAAGGATCTGCTCTGAGGCGGTTGGCTTATTTGCTTGCGCTGCTCGGTCTTGTTGGTGCCGGGCTTGCGCACGCACAACCCAAATCGGATTGGGAGCGCGCGCAAGAGTCGCGTGAGTTTGATGAGGGCGAGGTTGTCACGCCGCCCTTTCCAAAAGAGGACACCTTGATTGAGTTTGTCCCCAGTACCACCAATCCATTTCGTTTTTATATTGATGGCGCAACACTGACGACCAGTGCGCAAGGTGTCGTGCGTTTTGTGCTGGTGGCGGTGAGTCCGTCAGGCGTACGCTCGGTGAGCTTCGAAGGCATCCGCTGCGCCACGGGTGAGTCGCGTGTGTATGCGTATGGTCGCAACGACAACAATACGTGGTCTAACGCGCGTAATAGTCGATGGCGTGAAATTGAGCCGCGCCAAGTGGCGCGTCAAACGAAAGCACTTCAACGCGAGTTTTTTTGTCCCCGCGGCATTCCCATTCGCTCGCGTGAAGAAGGCATCAATGCCTTACGCCGTGGTATTCATCCGGATGCCGACGCGCCCAGAAATTAGCGCTGTCTATTTAACGCGTCAGCACCAAGTTATCACGATGAATCAATTCTGGTTCATCCACATAGCCTAAGATCGCTTCGATCTCGCTTGAGGGCTGACGCATGATGCGTCGTGCTTCAGCGGCTGCGTAGTTGGTGAGACCGCGCGCAATTTCATGACCAGCGTTATCGAGTAATGCCACGATCGCGCCACGCTCGAATTCACCGTGCACAGCGATGACACCAATCGGCAATAGACTTTTGCCTTCGTGCATCAGGGCACGCGTGGCACCAGCATCAATTTGAATCGATCCGTTGACATTTAAATGATCAACCATCCATTGTTTGCGCGCTGCCATCGCGGTTTGTCCGGCGATGAGTTGGGTACCGATCGCCTCCCCATTGGCTAAGCGCATGAGCACATCGGGTTCACGACCCGAGGCAATCACGGTATGAGCACCACTGCTCGCTGCGCGTCGTGCGGCCAAGACTTTGGTGAGCATGCCTCCTTTACTAATGCCGCTGCCCGCGCCGCCTGCGTATTGCGCTAAGGTGGGATCGTTGGCAGCGCCATCCGAAATGAGGCGCGCGCTTGGCACCCGACGCGGATCGGCATCAAACAGACCCGGCTGATCGGTCAGAATTACCAGCACATCGGCTTCGACTAAATTGGTGACGAGGGCACCCAAGGTGTCGTTGTCGCCAAATTTAATTTCATCAGTCACCACCGTGTCGTTTTCATTGATCACGGGTAGTGCACCCAAAGCGAGTAACGTTTTTAGGGTAGAGCGTGCATTGAGATAGCGTTGGCGATCAGCAAGATCGGCGTGCGTGAGCAAAATTTGCGCGGTTGCAATGCCGTGTTCGCGAAAGCACGATTCGTAACATTGCACCAGACCCATTTGCCCAATCGCAGCGGCCGCTTGTAGTTCATGTAACGCACTGGGTCGTCGCCCCCAGCCCAACCGTTGCATGCCTTCAGCGATCGCGCCAGAGGAGACCAGTAAGACTTCTTTACCAGCGCTTCGCAGCTGCGCGATTTGAGTCGCCCAGCGGCTTAATGCGGCGTGATCGAGCCCGCGACCGTCATTGGTCACCAATGACGATCCAACTTTAATCACGATACGTCGTGCATCGCGGACTGCAGCAATCGCGTGGGTCGTGGTATTCATTTCGCGGGACTTTCACGGCCCAGGAACTTTGCTACCGCACGACAAACTGCATCGCAACCGGTACCTTTGATCGCGCTGACTTCAAACCATGGGCCTTTCCAACGCAGCGATTTCAGAATGCGTGCAACGGTACGTGCGTGTTCAGGGTCGAGATCGGTTTTATTAAAGACCAGCCAGCGCGGTTTTGCATGTAAAGCGGCATCATACTTTTTTAGCTCGCGAACGATCGCGCGCGCATCTTTGGCCGGATCTGCACCATCTTCGGTGGGTGCAATGTCCACTAAATGTAAGAGCAATTGCGTGCGCGCAAGGTGTCGCAAAAACTGATGACCCAGTCCGGCGCCTTCTGCCGCCCCTTCAATCAGGCCGGGAATATCTGCAATGACAAAGCTGCTGGCGTGACCAACGCGTACCACGCCCAGTTGTGGGCTGAGTGTCGTAAACGGGTAATCCGCCACTTTAGGACGTGCGCTTGAAACTGCGCGAATAAACGTCGACTTCCCTGCGTTGGGTAAACCCAATAGACCCACGTCAGCGAGCACGCGCAACTCAAAGGCAATTTCGCGCATTTCACCTGGCTCACCTTTGGTGAATTGTCGTGGTGCGCGGTTTGTACTGGATTTGAAGTGCAAGTTACCTAAGCCGCCTTGACCACCCTTGGCCAGTAAAGCGCGTTCACCATGCATCGTTAGGTCTGCGATGAGATCGCCGGATTCGTTATCGCGTATCACAGTGCCCACCGGGACGCGTAATTCGATATCTTCTGCACCCTTGCCATACTGATCGCGATTGCGACCGTTCTCGCCATTACGTGCACGGTGTAAGCGCGCAAAGCGGTAATCGATCAGTGTGTTGATGTTGCTATCTGCAATCGCCCAAATGCTACCGCCGCGTCCACCATCGCCTCCGCTGGGGCCGCCACGCGGAATGAATTTTTCGCGACGAAAGGCGGCCACGCCATTGCCGCCATTGCCAGCAAAGACTTGGATGCGCGCTTCATCGATAAATTTCATGGGGTAGATGCCAAACGAAAGTGAGCAGTTCTGTGTAATGTAGACCTAGAAACAAAAAAGCCCTGTCGCTTGAGGACAGGGCTTTGGGTCCGGAGCGGCACCGATATTAAGCGGCAAGCACACTCACGGTTTTTTTGCCCATGGCCCCTTTGACAGCGAAGCTCACTTTGCCGGTGATTTTGGCAAACAGCGTGTGATCTTTACCGATGCCAACGTTGGTGCCTGGGTGCATGCGGGTTCCGCGTTGACGCACGATGATGCTGCCTGCAGGAATCAGTTGTCCGCCATACACCTTGACGCCGAGGCGTTTGGCGTTTGAGTCGCGACCGTTACGTGAACTGCCGCCTGCTTTTTTTTGTGCCATGGTGGGGTTGTCCTCTTAAGATCAGCCAGCGACGATGTCGCTGATCTGGAGTTCGGTAAATTGCTGGCGATGTCCTTGCGACTTTTTGTAGTGCTTGCGACGACGCATCTTGAAGATCTTTACTTTATCGCCCTTGCCGTGACTAATCACGGTGGCTTTCACGCTGGCGCCTGCCACGAAAGGGGTGCCAAACTTTACGCCGTCACCTTGCCCAACGGCCAAGACTTGATCAAACGCGATCGAGCTGCCCACCTCCCTGGTAAGAAGCTCGACTTTTAATTTGTCGCCCGACGCGACGCGGTATTGTTTGCCGCCGGTCTTGATGACTGCGTACATGCTGTATCCCCTGTGACCAGAATCATGCTACTCAATGTGAAGAGCGACACGAACGATGTTGCCGGACTCCCTTAACGACGAACGACCATGACCCCTAATCAGCCGGGGCAGCAATCTTTCAGTCTGCTGCAATCGTTGAGCTTTGATCGCAGGGTGCTGCAAGATGCGTTGCGCGCTATGGTTCCGGATAGCCTTAAATTTTAAGCGATTTTTGGCCTCGGCGTCAAAGTCTGCATGCGAGCGAAGCCAGACGCATGCTAAGCTACGTCCGCTGTTTTTGGCCCACGATTTGGGCGCCTTAAAATCATAAATAATATTTTAAATCAATTAGTTAAATAATAATCTTGGCTCTACCGTCCCTGCTTGTTGGCGTGGCTGATGATATGCGCGCCGTTGATGCGCTGATTCGCCAGCGTCTGGATTCAGATGTGGTGCTGATTCGCCAAGTGGCCGAATACATCATCAGCGCGGGGGGAAAGCGGTTGCGTCCCGCCTTGCATTTGGCCTCTTGTGCGGCGGTTGGTTACCGTTCTCCTGCACGCTTTGAGCTGGCGGCGGTGCTCGAATTCATACACACCGCGACCTTGTTACATGACGATGTCGTCGATGAATCTGCGTTGCGCCGCGGGCGACAAACCGCCAACGCCGCCTTTGGTAGCGCGGCCAGTGTGTTGGTGGGGGATTTTCTGTACTCGCGCGCGTTTCAGATGATGGTTCGACTCGACAACATGCGCGTGATGGAGGTGTTGGCTGAGGCCACCAATACCATCGCAGAGGGCGAAGTGTTGCAGTTGATGAATGTGCATGATCCAGCGGTAGACGAAGCGCGCTACCTCGAGGTGATTCATCGCAAAACGGCCAAGCTGTTTGAGGCGGCGGCACGGCTAGCCGCTGTATTGGCGGGATTACCGCAAGCAGTTGAATCGGGACTCGCGAATTACGGCATGCATCTGGGAACGGCCTTTCAACTCATCGACGATGTGCTCGATTACTCAGGCGATGCGCAAACGATTGGCAAAAGCTTGGGCGATGATTTGGCCGAAGGTAAGCCCACCTTACCGCTAATACGTGTGATGCGAACGGGTACGGCATCGCAAGCCAAGTTAGTTCGCGAGGCCATTGAAACGGGTGGTCGTGAGGCTTTTGCAGAAGTGCTGGCGGCGATTCGTGCCAACGGCGCGCTGGATTACGTTCGCCAGGTTGCGCAGGCCGAGGCGCACGCAGCAAAAGCAGCCATTGAGGCGCTCACACCGTCAGCGGACAAAGACTGCTTACTTGCACTCGCGGATTTTTCGGTGGCACGCGACAACTAGTTCAGCAAACCGCGATTGGGCGAAGACGGTTGGCGTTGATCGTCTAAAATCTTTCGGTATCCCCCCCAAAGCGCACGTTTGACAGGGCTTCAAGCATGGCAACCCCACTTTCCAGTACGCCGGATGAAATTCGTCTGCAATTTAATGGCGATGGCCTGGACTACTTCAAAATTTGGATCGCCAATACGTTTCTTACGCTGATGACCCTCGGGGTGTACTCGGCGTGGGCGAAGGTGCGCAAGCTGCGCTATATGTATCGCGCCACAGAATTGGCAAACGCATCGTTTGATTACCACGCAGACCCCATCAAGATTCTAAAGGGTCGCATCGTGGCGGTGATTTTGTTGGGCTTGTACTCCGCGTTGGGTTTGGTTTCTGAGTTTGCTCAGGTAGGCATGGCCTTGTTGGTGATGGTCTTTGTTCCAATGTTGATTGTGCGAGGGCGGCGCTTTCATTTACGTAACACCAGCTACCGGCATATCCGATTTGATTTTCATGGCACCACCGCAAGTGCCGCCGCTGCCTATGTGGGCTTGCCCATCCTAGCGTCAATGACCCTGGGGTTGTTTTACCCTTACGTGGTGATGCAGCGTGCAAAATTTTTATTGGGCCAATCCAGTATTGGTGACAACCGCTTTGCATTTACCGCACGCACCGGTGCGTTTTATCGCACTTATTTTCTTGGGCTCTTTGCGTTGGCGGCT
>CAWUMP010000153.1:0-6335 GCA_963923385.1 uncultured bacterium
CACTGGATGAAAACGCCGAACGCTGGTTTATGTTAGTGGCCTACACCTTCGTGTGTTTTGTCATCGTGCAGGAAGTACTTCGGCGCTTTGTACTGAATTACTCCTCGGCTTGGGCGGAGGAAACCGCACGCTACGCATTTATATATTTGGGCTGGGTCGGTGCGGCTTATGCTGTCAAAGAACGCGCGCACGTACGTTTCGATTTAGTCTTACATGCGATCCCCGAGCGCTTACGTGGTTGGATTTATATCGCGGGGGAATGCTGCACCATGTTGTTTGCGCTCATTGCGTTATGGTATTCGATGCACAGCATCGACCAACTCATTCACTTTGATGCCGCTACACCGGTGTTACGCATTAACAAAGCCTGGGTTGAAGCCGCAGTACCCGTGGGCTTTACGCTAGTGATTTGGCGCTCCCTGCAAGCCATACGCCGTGATTGGTCCGATCTACAAGCGGGCCGCACAGCGTGGGTTGGCAAAGCAATGTTCGAGGAATAACCCGATGGCCGTCACCCTTTCCTTACTCCTCATCTTCGCGTTATTGGCTCTGGGGATTCCCTTTTGGGTGTCCTTGGGCTTAGGCACGGTGGCCATGCTCAGTAGCACTCAAGTATTACCGCTGAGTCTGGTGGGCGAAGCCTTGTTTGATGGTGTGGATTCGTTTGCGCTGATTGCAATTCCGCTATTTATTTTGACAGGCGACGTGATGGTACGAAGCGGACTCGCCTATCGGTTATTGAGTTTTGCCGAAGCGACGTTTGGCAGTCTGCGCTCAGGCTTTGGCACATCGACCGTGATGGGTTGCGGATTGTTTGCGTGCATCTCTGGCTCTGACGCAGCGGATGCCGCAGCGATCGGCCGTATCACCATGGACCGCTTGCAAGAAAAAGGCTATCCAAAAGCCTACGCGTGCGCGTTAGTCGCTTCGGGGGCATGTACCGGTATTCTGATTCCACCCTCGATTGCCTATATTGTGATTGGCTTAGTGCTGGGTATTTCTTCGTCGACATTATTTCAGGCGGCGTTTATTCCTGGAGTCATGGTGTTGTGTTCAGTGATCCTAACCAATGTACTCGTCAATCGCTGGCGCAATTACGAACACACCATGGGCGCATTTTCTTGGTCACGCTGGCTGCGCGCACTTAATGAAGCCAAATGGGCATTAATGATTCCATGCATCATCTTAGGCGGCATTTATTCTGGCGTGTTCACTCCCACGGAATCTGCTGCAGTGGCCGCCGCGGTCGCGGTGATCATCGGTCTTCTTCAACGCACGATCTCGTTGTCTGATTTTCCTGCCATGCTAGGGGCCTCGGCGCGCGTGTGTGGCGTGATCCTGCCGATCATCGCAGTCGCATTATTATTTGCGCAAGCACTCACCGTGTTGGATGTGCCACAACACTTTGTTGAATGGGTCATGTCCTTTGGTGCCGGACGCACCGAAGTGATCTTACTGATGCTGGCGATTTGGATTGTTGCAGGCTGTGTGATGGAAACGGGGCCAAATATCGTTGTATTGGGACCGTTACTTTTACCACTCGCGCAAAAGGTAGGGATGGATCCAGTGCATTTTTGTATCTTCATGATCACAACCTTGGGCTTAGGCTTTATCACCCCGCCCTTTGGTCTGAATCTGTTTGTAATGTCTGGCCTCACACGCACACCGGTTGGTGCAATTGCGCGCGAGGCCTTTCCGTTTGTCATCGGCATGATCATCGTCTCTGCATTGATTGGTTTTATTCCAGAAATTTCGATGTTTACCCTGCGCTAAGCACGCGTGTTGTAAACCGCAGTACACTGCCAACCATGCAAGCAGCTCGTTTTCTTGGCCACGGCCGAATTGAAATCATCACACGTGACCGACCTGCGGCGCGCACGGGTCATGTGCGACTCGACGTGTTGGCTTGCGCTTTATGCGGCAGTGAACTACGCGTTCTAAAAAACGGTTGGCCAGTTACACCGGGTCATGAAATCGCAGGTCGTGTCAACGAACCCGGACACGCGGCGCACGGACGTCGGGCATTGGCTTACATCCCCGTATGGTGTGGTCACTGCCCTCTATGCACCGCCGGTGACACGCACTTATGCGAAAACATGGGCGATCTCTTGGGTTGGCAGCGCGATGGTGGTTACGCTGATTGCGTCTTGGTACCCGAGCAGTGCTTACTTTTTTTACCTGATGACATCCCTGATCATCTCGCCCCGCTTCTGCTCGATACCATCGGCACCCCCGCACATGGATTGCGTCTTGCACAGCGCGTGACCAACCACGGACCCGTAGCCATTCTAGGCGCTGGGCCCATCGGCCTAGGTGCAGTGCTGGTGGCGCAACAACTCGGGTTCAGCGAAGTACATTTGGATGAACCGCGTGTACACCGCTTACAAACTGGCTTGTCCTTAGGCGCACACGCCCTAGCAGATAATGCCGCTGCACGATTTCCGATTGTGTTAGAGAGCTCAGGCGTCGATGCAGCACGGCAACGTGCCCTCGAACTCACTGCGCCAAACGGTGTGTGTGTCTTCCTTGGCGAAAGTGACACATGGCAGATCAACGAAAATCGTGCAGTTCGCCGAAAAGATTTTTTTATTGCGCGTTCGTTTTATTTTCCAATCCGCGAGTACACGCAAAACTTATCGCTGCTTCGCACGCATCGCGCCCAGTATGAGTCATTGGTCGATGCACAAGTGCCTTTATCCGGCCTAGAAAAACTGTTTAGTGAATTTGCATCCGGGGCTCGACTAAAACCACAATTTTCTAGCAGCGCATGAGTACCGTTCCACGCATCCTGTGTGTGGGTATGGCCACCATCGACCATGTGTTTCGCTTGACGACGATTCCGCAAACCGCCACCAAAGTTCGCGCTAACGACTATGTACGTATCAGCGGCGGGATGGCTGCAAACGCGGCGGTTGCCGTCAGTCGCTTAGGTGGCCAAGCCACGTTCTGGGGTCCAATCAGTCACGACGCCAACGGTGAAGACATTCTCACTGAACTTATAAAAGAAGGCGTCAATATCGACGGCGTCACGCGTGTCGATCAGCGCAGCGCCGTGTCTGCCATTTTGGTTGATGCGGCAGGTGAGCGCATGGTGTGTGGCTATTCGGATCCACACACCTTTGATGAGGTGGTGGCGCTTCCACTGAAGCAGCTCGCCAACTTTGATGTGGTGCATGCCGATTGCCGCTGGTGGAAAACCGTGCACCCCGTGTTGAGTGCAACGAAAGCACGTCGTCAGCCATCGGTGTTTGATGCCGATCTCGCACCCAACGAAGCCCTCGATATTTTAGCGCCACTCGCCTCGCACGCAATTTTTTCGCAACCCGGACTGACACGCGTGACTCACGGGGCAACACCTGCCGAGCAGTTATGCGATTTTTCTCGACGTCACCCTGACCATGGATTGCTCGCCGTCACATTGGGTGCTGAGGGGGTGGTGTGGCTAGAGGCCGGTGAACTTTGGCAACTGTCCGTCCCGCCCATCACCAGCATCGACACGCTCGGCGCTGGTGATGTGTTTCATGGGGCGTGGGCTTACGCATTGGGATGTGGCATGAATAACGCGGCATGCGCACGTTTTGCAAGTGCTACCGCAGCTCTCAAATGCACCCGCTTCGGTGGCCGTAGCGGCACGCCATCGCATGCCGAAGTGGATGCATTACTTGCGCAATGGGACGCGCAACCGCAGCGGATACAGTGACGCGGGCTTAACCCGTGACCGCCGTACCACGCTGACTACGCTTACGCTCGTGCTCTTTCAGATAGCGTTTACGAATACGAATTGACTTCGGCGTAATTTCGACCAATTCGTCATCCGTAATGTATTCCACCGCAGATTCGAGCGTGAGCTTGATCGGCGGGGTGAGCATGATGGCTTCATCTTTACCCGAAGCGCGCACGTTGGTGAGCTGTTTGCCTTTGATTGGATTCACCACCAAATCATTGTCACGCGTGTGCAGTCCAATCACCATGCCTTCGTAGACTGGATCACCGGGCGAGACAAACATCCGCCCACGCTCTTGCAGCTTCCACAACGCATAGGCCACGGCAACACCATCGTCTTGCGAAATCAACGCGCCGTTGCGTCGTTCGGATAAATCGGCTTTCACCGGTGCGTATTCATCAAATACATGCGAGAGCACGCCGGTCCCGCGGGTCATGGTCATGAATTCGGTTTGAAAACCAATCAATCCACGTGCTGGGATGCGATATTCCAAACGTACACGTCCACGGCCGTCTTGCGACATATCAATCAAATCACCGCGTCGCTCACCAAGCGCCGCAATCACGGCGCCTTGATTGACTTCCTCGACATCGATGGTTAGCAGTTCAAACGGCTCACAGGTGACGCCATCTATTTGGCGCAAGATCACTTGCGGACGCGACACCGCCAGTTCAAAGCCTTCGCGCCGCATGTTTTCAAGCAAAATCGTTAAATGCAATTCACCTCGACCCGACACGCGAAACACATCGGTTTCGTCAGTTTCTTCGACGCGTAACGCCACGTTGGTGAGCAACTCTTTGGTCAAGCGATCGCGTAACTGACGGCTGGTAATGAATTTGCCTTCGCGCCCGGCTAACGGCGAAGCATTCACCTGGAACTGCATGTTCAAGGTGGGTTCATCCACCTTATGTACCGGCAAGGCTTCGGGATGTTCGGCATCCGCAATGGTGGCGCCAATCGAGACGTCTTCAATGCCCGTTACCTGGACGATATCGCCGGCTGAAGCTTCGGGCACGAGCACACGCTCTAAACCACGAAAGCCATACACGCCGGTGATTTTTGCCGAAATGATGCGGCCATCAGGCTCCATCACACTGACCATGTCATTGGGTCGCACTTTGCCGCGACGTAAGCGCCCGATCACCAAACGCCCCACATAAGAGGAGTAATCCAGCGCAGCCACTTGCAGTTGGAGCGGCCCAGTCGCATCACCGGTCGGTGGAGGGACGTGCTTTAAGACCGCATCAAACAACGGGCTCATATCCGTGCCCGCGGTACCACCTGCAGCCACCGTCCCCGCAGACGGATCGGCACTCGCCCACCCTTGCAACGCCGAGGCGTAAATCACCGGAAAATCCAGCTGATCTTCGGTCGCACCGAGTCGATCGAATAACTCAAAGGTTTGGTTCACGGCCCATTCGGCGCGTGCGCCATCGCGATCGACTTTGTTGACCACCACGATGGGCTTCAAGCCCAAGCCCAGCGCTTTACGCGTCACAAATCGCGTTTGCGGCATCGGGCCTTCTACGGCATCGACGAGCAACAACACGCCATCGACCATCGATAAGGTGCGCTCTACTTCACCGCCAAAATCAGCGTGTCCAGGCGTGTCGACAATATTGATGTGCACGCCTTTGTAATCAACTGCAGTGTTCTTGGCGAGAATCGTGATGCCGCGCTCGCGTTCAAGATCGTTCGAATCCATCACTCGATCGGTGACTTTTTCATGGGCGGCAAAGGTGCCCGCTTGTTGCAAGAGCTTGTCGACGAGGGTGGTCTTACCGTGGTCAACGTGGGCGATGATGGCGATATTGCGCAAGGGGCGCGACATGGGAACAGTCCAATACAAAAGGGGGCGCATTGTAGCAGTCTAGGCCCCTGAATGGATTGATTTTTTGCGCCGCATCAGCGGCAACGCACCAACGCTAGACGCAATAGAAGTCGAGCAAGGTCGGCAAATAATCGTTGGCGAGGACCGCTGTTTTGTCGCGAATCCGCCAATCGTCAGCCACGCGCAGCAATTGATAAGTGCTATGCCCAAAAAAGACATGCGTGTCTTTCTTCTTTAAATCAAACAAATGCACCGTGAAATTGGCCTGCACGGTAGCGCTGGCATCGGTCTGCGTCACCATCACATTGCTGACGGCGTGTTGCGTACGCGGTAACGGAATCGAGGCCACTGAACGTCCAGACAACACCCGCTGCACACGCTCAGACATTCGCGTGCGCGAAGCGCAATAAATCAGCGATAGTTCACGCGTCGGGTCGGTGGTGATGTCGTGTTCACTTTTCCAGGCAGGTACACGAAACACCGCATCCTCGGTAAACAGCTCAAGCCAGGCCATCCAATCGCGCGTATCTAGAAAGCGCGCTTCGCGATACAAAAACTGCGAAACTTCTTGCGTGGGGTCGTTCATGACTGCACCGCCATCGGTCTTGCCATCACTTGGCCCCCACCAACAATAAACGCTTCCATTCACGCCATGGCGAATGCATCACCGTTTCATCGCCTAAATCAAACGTCCCCTCTGTACCAGCGATCGGATGAATGCCTAAGGCTTGCACTGCGGCGCTGCGCTGTGTATTGCGCACACCCATACCACGCAAATAA
>CAWUMP010000154.1:0-6194 GCA_963923385.1 uncultured bacterium
CAAGGAGTATCGTCGGCAGCGTCAGATGTGTATAAGAGACAGCGCATATAGGCCAGGGGCGCGAGTTCGATGGTACCGCGCTCAAGTAATCGCGCCACTTTGTCTGAGCCCATCAGGTCGTGCAGCGCGTCATAGAGTGGACGTAAATAAGGATCGACTTTTTGTGCGAGATCGCCCGGTAAAAACCCCAAGCGCTCGCCCGCTTCAACGGCTGGGCGAACCAAAATGATGCGCTGAACTAAATCGCGCTCGAGCGCATCGACAGCACAAGCGACCGCTAAAAATGTTTTTCCAGTTCCCGCAGGCCCAATCCCAAACGTAATGTCATGCGCCAAGATGTGTTCGATGTACTGCGCTTGACGTGGGGTACGCCCTTGTAGATCGCTGCGCCGTGTGCGCAGCGGTGGATGATGACCGTGCGTTTCAGTGACGGTGGGGTCGGTGCGTGACAACGCCATTAAAGCGAGCTGTAAATCATCAACGTTTAAATCGGTATGGGCTTGCGCATAAAACTGCGTCAATGCTTGGCGGGCGCGTGCAGTTTGCTCGGGTGCGCCTTTGAGCGTAAAGCGTGCACCACGCCGCGCAATCGATACATCCAGTGCAGCCTCGATCTGACGCAAATGCGTATCGAGTGCGCCACATAAGCGCGCCAGTCGTGCGTTATCTAATGGACTCAATACCAGTTCGGTTGGCGCAGATGGCGCAGCGCGTGCGTTCTTTTTTTTCGGTGCAGGGGCGGAGGGCATGCCGTTGCTGTGTGCTTACTTCGTTTGTCCAGAAACAGTGGCAGTTGCAGCGTGCACGCATTCACCGCGCAGGGTATGGGCCAGCGCGGCGGTGATGCGCACGTCCACAAAGTGACCAATCTGCTCGCTTACGCCTGCAAAATTTACCGTACGGTTATTTGAGGTACGTCCTTTGAGTTCGTGTGCATGTTTGCGTGAGACCCCTTCAACAAGCACGCGCTCGATACCGCCAACCATCGCGTTGCTGACGCGACTGGCTTGTGCGTCAACTACTTCAAGCAAGGCTTGCAGGCGCTCGAGTTTGAGCGCTTCGGGCACATCATCAGCGAGATCCGCTGCGGGCGTGCCAGGACGTGTGCTGTAGGCAAACACATATGAGCCATCCAACGCCAGCTCGCGCGCGAGACGCAGCGTCGCGGCAAAATCGGTGTCGGTTTCTCCTGGAAAACCCACAATAAAGTCAGACGTTAAACTGATGTTAGGACGCACCGCGCGTAAGCGTCGTACTAACGCGCGATATTCCAAGCTGGTGTAGCCACGTTTCATTGCAGCGAGCACGCGATCAGCGCCAGATTGCACCGGCAAGTGCACGTGCTCCGCCAATTGCGGTAGTTCGGCGTGTGCGTCGATTAAGCGCTGCGTAAATTCGCGTGGATGTGAGGTGGTGTAACGCAAGCGTTCGATGCCATCGATTTCAGCCACATGCACGAGTAACTCTGCAAAATCTGCGACCGCGCCGTGGTGTGTCATGCCACGATAAGCGTTGACGTTTTGCCCAAGTAACGTGACTTCACGCACGCCGCGTTCGGCCAGGTCGGCCACTTCAGCGATCACATCATCAAACGGGCGCGACACCTCTTCGCCGCGTGTGTAGGGCACCACGCAATACGTGCAGTACTTGCTACAGCCTTCCATGATCGATACAAACGCAGACGGACCTGTCACCCGCGCTGCTGGTAAGTGATCAAATTTTTCGATCTCGGGAAAACGGATATCCACTTGCGCGATACCAGAATCGCGCCGTTGTTTGAGTAACTCGGGCAGTCGATGCAAGGTTTGTGGACCGAACACCACATCCACATACGGAGCACGCTCGACGATCGCCGTGCCTTCTTGACTGGCCACACAGCCACCGACCGCAATACGCACATCGGGTCGCGCCACCTTGAGTAAGCGTGCGCGCCCTAGATCAGCAAACACTTTTTCTTGGGCCTTTTCGCGCACCGAACAGGTATTAAAGACAATTAAATCGGCCTCTTCGGGCGTGTCGGTGGTCTCATAGCCTGCTGATTCGCGCAGCACATCGGCCATGCGTGCCGAATCGTAGGCGTTCATTTGGCAACCAAACGAGCGGATGTAAACCTTCGCGCTCATGGTGTCACGGTGATGTGCGGCAGATGCAGCGGATGGCGCATGGCCGGCAGCCTTTGTGGCGAAAGCAGAAAGGAGTGGTGGTGATAGGTGGATTTGAACCACCGACCCCAGCATTATGAGTGCTGTGCTCTAACCAGCTGAGCTATATCACCAAATCGGGGGAAACGCAGTGCAGGGGCGGCATTGTCTTTTTTTCGCCGCTCGCGGTCAAGGCGCACGATCGCTGGCTCGGATAGCGAACGTCTGGGTTTACAGCCGATCCAAGCGCCAAGCGGCTAGAATCTGAGGCATGAAATTTGATGCCATTGTGGTGGGTGGCGGTGTGGTGGGCGCTGCGATGGCGCGCGCTTTGCGCGGTTTACGCGTGGCCTTGATTGATGCCGAGCCTTACACCGCGCCCACCCCCGACTCGACGCAAGCCACTGCTGCGCCCTGGGATGCGCGGGTCTACGCCCTAAGTCCGGGCAATGTGCGTTTCTTACAGGATCTTGGCGTGTGGCCCGAGACAGGCTTGCCGCGTGCCTGCCCCGTCCATGCGATGTTGGTGCAGGGCGATACGGATGGCTCGCATATCAGCTTTGATGCATTGCGTAGCGGCGTATCCGAACTGGCTTGGATTGTCGAAGACCGCGCCTTACGCGAGGCCTTGTCTATTCGCGTACAACAGCAAGATGACTTGCGCTATTTTTCTGGTGCTCGCGCGGTGTCGCTCGAACAGGGTACGGACAGCATCGTTTTGACTTTAGCGCAAGGCCAGCGGCTTGAAGCGAATGTGTTGATAGGTGCCGATGGAGCGAACTCATCGATCCGCCCATTGGCTGGACTCAATGGTCGCGACGAGACCTACGGCCAAACGGCGGTAGTGGCAAATTTTTCGTGTGCGCAGCCCCATCAACAGATCGCGCGGCAATGGTTTACGGGCGGGCCGGTATTGGCTTTACTGCCCTTGCCTGGGCAACGTGTGTCGATGGTGTGGTCTTTGCCCGATGCCGACGCTTCGCGCATGTGCTCACTCACAGCGCAAGAGCTGTGTATTGAGGTGATGCGCGCCACCAATGCGTGTTTAGGTACGATGGCGTGTATCACTGCGCCGCGTGCCGTTCCACTACGGCGTATGCAGGCGGCGCGTTCCATCGCGCCGCATCTCGCCTTGATTGGGGATGCCGCGCATTGCGTGCATCCGTTGGCGGGTCAGGGATTAAATTTAGGGCTACACGATGTGCGCGATCTGAGTGCCGCAATCCTTGGGCGCAGTGTGGTGCAGGGTGTGGGCGACTGGCGTGTGTTGCGCCGCTACGAACGCGCACGTAAAGAAGCGGTGCTTGTCACCTCGAGCATGATGCACGGGTTGTATGGATTATTTTCGACGACCGATCCCTTGGTAAAGCGTGCACGCCAGCACGGCTTAAATTGGGTGGATCGATTACCGATATTAAAGCGTCAATTGATGCAACATGCGATACGTTAATCGCGCAGTCAGTGCAGGCATCGCCACCACATATCAATGCGTTGCTGATCAGTGTGTCGCTGATCTCTGCGTTACTTTACATACCGCGTATAGGTCACGATGTTAAACGGAGAAGCCATGGGGTTATCGAAATCGACGGTGCGTCACACATTGCGTTTAATGTTGTTGTCGCTCTGCCTGTTCCTGAGCGCGCAAGCGCAAGCCAACGAGCAACTGATTCGCCAAGTGCTTGAGCCGAAATTAAAGGGCAGCAAAATCGAGGGTATCCAGCCTGCGCCGATGGCTGGGTTGTTTGAAGTGCGATTTCGTTCGGCAGAAGGCATCCAAGTGATCTATACCGATGCCCGTGCGGAGCACATCATCGTTGGCAATTTGTACGAGGCAAAATCGGATCGGAATCTGACCGAAGAGCGCATTGCCAAATTGTCGGCGATTAAGTTCGAGAGCTTGCCACTCGATCAAGCCATCAAGATCGTGCGCGGCAACGGTCGTCGCGTCGTCGCGATGTTTACCGACCCATATTGCCCAGCATGCCAATCGTTTGAGCAAACCTTGCAGCAGCTCGATGACATCACGGTGTATGTGTTTATGTTTCCGGTGATTCGTCCCGAACGCAGCGAGCATTCGAAAATTGTGTGGTGTTCGTCTGATCGTGCCAAGGCCTGGCTTGATTTGGCCTTGCGTAAACGCCCACCCACCGGTAGCGCAAGTTGCGATCATCCGGTAGATAAAAATCTTGCGCTGGGTCAGTCGCTGGGTGTGCGTGCAACACCGACGCTATTTTTTCGCGATGGCGATCGTGTGCAAGGTGGAATGACGCTGGCTGCGTTACGCGCCAAACTCGATGAGGGCGTTGTCAAGCGTTAACCAAGCGTTAACCAAGGGTGAGCAAGAGTGAGCAAGCAAGCGGCTATAAGCATCAACGAACGATGCAGCGCGCGCGCGCCTTACTGCGTGCGCGTCGGTTTTTTAGCGTTGAATATTTATTGTGGTCGTTGTGGTACAGCGCCGCGCGGCCACAGTAACCAATAACGTCCACGCTGACGCATGCGTCCTGCCTCACGTCCCGCGGCTTCACCCAAGCCCCAAAAAAAATCACCACGCACCGCCCCGCGAATCGCTCCGCCCGTGTCTTGGCCCATCATTAAACGTTGTAGCGCTTGCGTTGATGAAGGTGCAGTGGTGCTCAGATAGAGCGGCGCACCCAATGGGATGTGGCGTGGATCAATGGCCAAGCTATAACCGCCTGTGAGCGGTACACCCATCGCGCCGGGTGGTCCATCGGTGGGCGGCAGTTCGCGAAAAAATACGTAGCTTGGGTTGGCGTTCAACGCATCTTGTAATTTGTTCGGGTTGTTGGCGGCCCACGCTTTGATCCCTTGCATCGAGGTTTGTGCAAGCGTCATTTCTCCACGATCGGCTAGCCAACGTCCCATCGATCGATAGGGGTGCCCGTTTTGATCGGCGTAGCCCAAACGTGTGCGAGAACCGTCGGGTAATTCTAGTTGTCCCGATCCTTGTATTTGTAGAAAAAACAATTCAACTGGATCGGCAACCCAACCAAGAATGGGTGCTGGTAATTGCGCACCCGTTGCATCGATTTGTCCACGATCACGATACGGCACCAAGCGACGACCTTCCAAGCGGCCGCGCAAACGCAAATGACGCAGCTCCGGATACAGCTCGGCTAAATCGACCACAACCAAATCATCGGGCACACCAAACACGGGGTATCGAAATGTCGTGTTGGCTTCACGCTGACCGCGCAAAATTGGTTCGTAATAACCCGTGAACAGCCCTTCGGTGTTGCCCTCGCCATCGATCACTTGCCAAGGCTCAAAACCTTGCTCAAAAAAAGCGCGCGCAGCTGATTCATCGCCGGCAGTGACGCTGCTTGCGCGAACGCATAGATCGCGCCATAACTCGCGTCGCACTAAACGATCACAGCCCAACATAAAGGCTGCCAAACTTGGTGCGAGCTTGTTTTCGTTCCAGCCATCGAGCGCGTCAAATGAAGTGCGCTCGTAACGTGTTTCTTTCGGTGTTGCCGGTTTGGCCGGTGCAGGGCACGCCGGACACGCAGGGCAGGGCGCTGTTGGCGCACATGCTTGACTGGTTGAAACGGTTTGCGTTGCCAAGGGCGCACAGGCACCGAGTAGCGCGCCGATTACAATCAACGGTATTAGCGTGAATGCGAGCCGAACGATGTGGGTCATTTATCTAGAAATGGCAGCGGTGCTGCTGATTGTATTTCTGATTCTTTGGTGGACGTGGCCAAGAAAAAAATCATCTCCACCACCAGACGATGCGCCGTAACGCGATGCACGCTTAATGCAACGTGCGCGGTACAGCAAGGGTGAATTCAGCAATCGGTGCATCAAACCGCGTGCCATCTTCAGCCACCATTTGATAACTGCCGCGCATGGTGCCCACCATCGTGCGAATCGCCGCGCCGCTGGTGTACTCAAATTGCTCGCCGGGACGTAACACAGGCTGCGCGCCAATCACCCCCAAGCCGCGCACTTCTTCAACCTGGCCGTTGGCATCGGTGATGATCCAGTGGCGGCTGATGAGTTGCGCGGTCATTGTTCCGGTGTTGCGAA
>CAWUMP010000155.1:0-6184 GCA_963923385.1 uncultured bacterium
ACAACCAATGAATGGCCTGCCGATAACAGTTGTCGAAATGCACGCAATAATTTCGCGACATCTTCAAAGTGCAAACCAGTCGTCGGCTCATCAAATAAAAATAACGAGCCTTGCGCGAGTTTTCCGCTGCGCGCAGCTTCGGCTAAGTGGCCGGCCAGTTTGAGTCGTTGCGCTTCACCACCAGAGAGCGTGGGGACGGGTTGACCCAAGCGAAGGTATTCCAGCCCCACATCGGCCAGCGGTTTGAGCGCGGTTTGTACCGCGGCTTCGGCTTTAAAAAACACCAGTGCTTCGGACACGGTGAGCTCGAGCACTTGTGCGATCGATTTTCCACGCACCATGACTTCGAGCACTTCGGGTCGAAAGCGCTGGCCGTTACACTCAGCGCAGCGCAAATACACGTCGGATAAAAACTGCATTTCTACGTGTTCAAACCCGTTACCACCACAACTGGGGCAGCGACCATTTCCCGCGTTAAAACTAAACGTCCCTGCGCTATAACTGCGCTCGAGTGCAAGCTCTGATTTTGCAAACAGCGAGCGAATCGCATCCCATGCGCCGACATAACTTGCCGGGTTTGAGCGAGCAGTTTTTCCGATCGGTGTTTGATCGACCATCACCACATCGGCAATGTGTTGGTGACCTTGTAAGGCGCGGTGGCGTCCGGGGGTGTCGCTTGGTTGTCCTTTGGCTTTGCGCAGCGCGGCGTACAACACGTCTTGAATCAACGTCGATTTTCCCGAGCCAGAGACACCTGTCACACTCACCAAGCGCTGTAACGGAATCGTGACATCAACATTTTTCAGGTTGTGCTCGCACACACCGAGCAACTTGATTTCTGGTGCCGGTGGCAACATGCGTGCACGCCCTTCGCCCCACGCTGCAGCGCCAGCGCGTCGACGCCCAGCAAGATAATCAGCCGTTAGCGTGGAGGCGGTGCGAAGTTCTTCTGGTGTGCCAAAAAACACCACCTCACCGCCGCGCTCGCCAGGGCCTGGTCCCATATCGAGCAGTCGATCGGCTTCAAACATGATTTGTGGATCGTGTTCGACGACCACCAACGAATTGCCGGCATCTCGTAAACGATGCATCACACCGATCACACGACCCATATCGCGTGGATGGAGACCAATCGATGGTTCATCGAGGACAAACAAGGTGTTCACCAGAGACGTGCCCAGCGCTGTTGTTAAATTGATTCGCTGCACTTCACCACCTGACAGCGTGCGCGATTGACGATCGAGCGTGAGATAGCCTAGGCCCACATCACACAAGTAACGTAAGCGGCTACGAATTTCTCCGAGTAACAAATCGGTGGCTTCATCCAAGGGGGCAGGCAGATGTAGACCATCCATCAACGCGCGGGTGCGCGAAATGGGTAACAACATTAAATCGTGCACGGTCAAACCGGGCAGGGCTTCGAGTTGCGTACGATCGAAACCCACCCCTTTGGGTCGGTGACGTGCAGTGGCAGGTAACACCGCGTTGGCGTCTTCTTGCGTGCCTAAACGCCAAAGCAGCGCGTCGGGCTTGAGTCGTGCGCCATCACAGGCTTCGCAAGCTGTATAGGCGCGGTACTTCGATAACAAGACACGAATATGCATCTTGTAGGCCTTGGTTTCTAACCAAGCAAAGAAACGCCGCACGCCATACCAAACACCAGGCCAAGATTTTTTCCAACTGACCCATTGATCTTCGCCTTCGAGGACCCAATGGCGCTGGGCATCGGTGAGTTCACGCCAGGGCGTATCGATGGGCACGCCGCGTAATTTGGCGTACTTCAGAATATCGTCTTGGCATTCTTTAAAGCTGGGGGTTTGCCAAGGCCGCACTGCGCCATCGCGAATCGATTTACTTTCATCTGGAACGATCAATCCAAAATCAATGCCGATCACACGACCAAAACCACGGCAGCTTTCACACGCACCGATCGGTGAATTAAACGAAAACAAACTCGAGCTCGCAGCGCTGTAGTGTTGATCGCAACTGGCGCAATGTAAATCGGATGAGTAGCGCCAGACCTCGCCCGTGGGTTCGGTGGCGTCATTCAGTACATATACGTTGACGCGCCCTTGACCAACGCGTAACGCCGCTTCGATGGCTTCAACCACGCGCGCGCGTTCGGCCTGCGCCGCACGCAATCGGTCTTGGACCACTTCAAGCACCGTTTTTGAGCGCGCATGAATGCGCGTATAGCCTTGTTGCTCGAGTAAGGCGGTGACTTCTTGATCAGAAAAATTTTTCGGTAGTGTGATCGGAAATGTAATCACCAAACGCGGGTCACCTGCTGCCGCCGCGCGTTGCATCAGTTGATCGGCAATGCCCCCCGATGTATCACGATGGACTGACTGACCACATTGACGACAAAACAACTGCGCTGCGCGCGCAAACAGCAGTTTGAGATGGTCATTCAGTTCCGTCATGGTGCCGACCGTCGAGCGCGAAGTGCGCACGGGGTTGGTTTGGTCGATGGCAATGGCAGGTGGTATGCCTTCAATTGAATCGACCTGCGGCTTGTCCATACGATCTAAAAATTGTCGCGCGTACGGAGAAAACGTTTCCACATAACGCCGCTGACCTTCGGCATACAGCGTGTCAAACACGAGCGAACTTTTACCCGAGCCCGATACCCCGGTCACCACCAGTAATTCCCCGGTGGGTAAATCGAGATGAATATTTTTTAGATTGTTCTGACGCGCACCGCGAATAACGATGTGTGCCGATTTCGACGGTGCGTTCGAGGACATACGTGGGTCGTGTCGTTCAATAGTTAAATCGTAGAATCGTTGTCATGCAGAATCGTGTTGGCTTAGTTATGACGAATTCCAAACACGGCTTCGATTTCAACTTTAAATTCTGGTTTGGCCAGCGCTTTCACGCCAATCAGTGTTGAGGCAGGGCGGGCATCACCAAAAAACGCCTGACGCGCAACATTGATTTTGGTGCGGTCAGCAACATCGAGCAGGTACACCGTGACTTTTAAAACATCACTGGCCTTGGCACCAGCGGCATTCAATGAGAGTTGGATGTTGCGAAAAATTTGTTCTGTTTGTAAGAGCACATCGTCACTGACGATGCGTCCGTGCTGATCTACACCAACTGCGCCTGAGACAAACAGTAAGTCGCCCCAGCGCACCGCTTCGCAATAATGGCTAATCGGTGCTGCCGCGCCGTCGGGCTGAAATTCTTGTCGTTGTGACTGTGGCATCTTGCGTCTCCTTTTGATTGGCGGTGCCCCAACGCATGCGCCGTTGTGTCTACGTGCGCGATGGGGGCGTTTCAGGTGGATCGAAGCAGAGTGGATTATAGTGGCGAGGTTTGCATCAGTTGATCATGACCGCGCGGTGGATCGCGCTGCAATTCTTTTTTGTTTCAGGAGCCGGTGATGGCGCAATATGTCTATTCAATGAAGCGGGTCAGCAAGATTGTTCCTCCGCAACGCGAGATTCTTAAAAACATCAACCTTGCCTTTTTTCCGGGTGCCAAGATTGGTGTACTTGGCCTGAATGGGTCGGGAAAATCCACCCTGCTCAAAATTATGGCAGGCGAGGATCCCAATTACGACGGTGAAGCAGTGCCCATGCCCAATATCAAGGTGGGCTACTTGCCGCAAGAACCGCAACTGGACCCCAGCCGTACGGTACGTGAAATCGTCGAAGAAGGCTTGGGAGATTTAGGCGCAGCAAAAAAACGCTTAGATGAAGTGTATGCCGCTTACTCCGAACCCGATGCCGATTTTGACAAGCTCGCTGAAGAACAAGCGCGTTTGGAGGCCATGATCAATGCCGGTGGCTCGGACACCGCCGATCATCAACTCGAAATTGCTGCGGATGCC
Source organism: uncultured bacterium (assembly GCA_963923385.1). Lineage (GTDB taxonomy): Bacteria > Pseudomonadota > Gammaproteobacteria > Burkholderiales > SG8-39 > SZAS-79. The sequence goes on from CAWUMP010000155.1 coordinate 3,836, forward strand.
TTACGTTTACCGCCGTGGGATGCCAACGTGGGTCATTTATCCGGCGGAGAAAAACGCCGTGTCGCTTTGTGTCGGTTGTTGCTATCCAAGCCTGACATGCTCTTGCTTGATGAACCCACCAATCACCTCGATGCCGAAAGCGTCGATTGGCTCGAGCAATTTTTACAGCGCTTTCCTGGCACCGTGGTGGCGGTCACCCATGATCGTTATTTTTTAGATAACGCTGCCGGATGGATTTTAGAGCTTGATCGTGGTCGCGGTATTCCTTGGGAAGGAAATTATTCTTCTTGGCTATCGCAAAAAGAAAAGCGCTTAGAAACCGAATCTAAACAAGAAGACGCACGCATCAAAGCAATGAAGGCCGAACTAGAATGGGTGCGTCAAAACCCTAAAGGTCGACAAGCCAAATCGAAAGCGCGATTGGCGCGGTTTGAAGAGTTGTCCTCGCACGAGCATCAATCGCGTAACGAAACCCAAGAAATCTTTATTCCAGTGGCCGAGCGTTTAGGCAATGAAGTGATTGAGTTTAAAGACGTCAGCAAAGGCTTTGGTGATCGATTGTTGATGGATAAGTTATCTTTCAAAGTGCCGCCCGGTGCGATCGTCGGCATCATCGGTCCTAACGGCGCGGGTAAATCGACGCTGTTTCGGATGATTCACGGAGTTGAACAACCCGATCAGGGCGAAGTCTCGATCGGTCAAACCGTCAAGATGGCTTATGTGGATCAATCGCGTGATGCGCTCTCAGCGGACAAAACCGTTTGGGAAGATGTCTCTGGCGGACAAGACATCCTCACCGTGGGTAAATTTCAAATGCCTTCGCGGGCCTATCTTGGACGATTTAACTTTAAAGGTGGTGACCAACAAAAAATCGTTGGTCAACTCTCTGGTGGAGAGCGCGGACGCTTACATCTGGCCAAGATGCTGATCTCGGGTGCCAACGTCTTATTACTGGATGAGCCTTCCAACGATTTAGACGTTGAAACCTTGCGCTCGCTGGAAGAAGCGTTACTCGAGTTTGCTGGTTCAGTGATGGTGATCTCACACGATCGTTGGTTTTTGGATCGGATCGCCACGCACATTCTGGCCTGCGAAGGTGATTCGCAGTGGGTGTTCTTTGATGGCAACTACCAAGAATACGAAGCCGATAAGAAGAAACGCTTGGGTGAAGAAGGTGCCAAGCCTCACCGTATTCGTTTTAAGGCACTCAAAACGTAAACTCCCAGTTACATGCGTTGGTCTTAGCTTGGCATCGCAGTAAAGGCCCGGTGACGCTGCGCCTGCGCAGGCGGCAAAATTTCAAATCGTCCGGTGCGACGCGCCGCACTGGCGAGTTTGAGTAAGGCCAGGTCGTGTGTGAGCAAAAAATTGGCGTTGCTCATCCACGCCAAATCAAGAAATTTTTGATCATCTGGATCCGCGTGACAGCGTAGTGGACAAGTAGCGCTGTCTGTCGTGTGATCCTCAACCCGCTGCAAACGCGCCTCGCACCATTGCAGCACGGTGCGTTGCGCAGCGGTATCTAACTTAAATTGTGGGTAAGCCAGCACACGCTCAAGTTCAGACCAACAGGCGCGGTTGGTTAGGGCAAGTGCTTCGCCAGATTCGATACGTTGTAATAGCCACGCGCAGCTTGGTTCATGAAATACGGCTAAATCTAAGACCACGTTGGTATCGAGCACCACGCGTCGCGGCAAAGGGTGTACCAAACTTAGTCGGCTTGAATACCGGCGCTTTTGACCACGCGCGCCCACTTACTCATTTCGTCGCGCATGAATTTAGTGAATGCTTCTGCGTTACCGGGCTGCGCCTCAGCACCGCGCGCCAGTAATTGTTTACGTACGTCTGCATTCGATAGGGCTTTAGTGATTTCATTACTCAATTTTTCTGCATGCTCGCGTGGCACACCAGCGGGTAAGACAAACGCTGCCCAAGAATAAGCGTCGTATCCGGGTAAACCCACTTCGGTCGCGCTCGGTACCTCCGGAAACAGTGCCGAGCGTTTTGCTTGCGCCACCATCAATGCGCGCACTTTGCCACCGCCAATTTGCGGTAAAGCGGTCGGGCCATCGGCAAACATCAGTTGCACTTGTCCACCTAACACATCCGTCATTGCAGGCGCGCTTCCTTTGTAGGGCACATGCACAATGTCAGTTCCTGAGAGTGACTTAAATAACTCGCCGGCTAAGTGTGTGCCACCCCCGTTGCCTGCAGAGCCATAGCTCAGCTTACCTGGATGGGCCTTGGCATACGTGATGAGTTCTTTGAGTGATTGGGCTGGGACGTTCGTGTTCGCCACCAACACAATCGGAAAAGTTGCGCCCATCGCTAACGGCATAAAGTCACGCC
>CAWUMP010000156.1:0-6169 GCA_963923385.1 uncultured bacterium
CACCGCACTGTAAGCCCACGCTGATATGACTGGCGCTAACAGGTACGCGTTGCACTGCATTGGCTTGTGGTAGCAATTCTTGAATGGCAGCAATACCTGCTTCGATGGTTTGGCGCGTGCCGCCTGTGTCTTGCATGATGAAGGGAATTAAGCGCGTGCCACTGGTGAGTGCTTCGGCTTGAAACAGCGTATTGATTTGATTGCGCTCGCAACCTAAGCCAATCACCAGTACAGCAGCGAGGTTGGCGTGTCGAATATAACCAGCGAGTGTGCGGCGTAATAAATCCATCGGTTCGCCAGACAATTCCATGCCGCAACCGGTGGCATGCGTAAATGCAGCCACACCATCGATATTTGGAAACGCAGCCAGACGTTCTGGCGTAAACCAATTGGCGATGCGATGCGACACCGTGGCCGAACAATTCACCGTCGACACAATACCGATGTAATTGCGTGTGGCGACCCGGCCGTCACTGCGCACAATCCCCATAAATTGCGCACGTTCTGCTTCCGGAAGAAAAATGGTGGGTTGATATTCGCGCGCATAGGCGTAGTCACGATCAAACTCACGAAACTCCATGTTCAGACGATGTAATAACGTGCCCGGTGCAATATCGTTGGAAGCAAACCCAATCACTGTGTTGTACTTCAAGATCGGATCGCCCTTAGCAATCGCGCGTGCGGCCACTTTGTGACCCGCAGGAATACGATTGAGACAAGTTAACTTTTCTTCTGATACCGGCGTGCCTTGCGCCAGATCGATGCGTGCAATCACCACGTTATCGTTGGCGTGTAATCGAATTGCTGGTGCAGACAAGTTGGGGGCGGTGACGGTATTCATACGGCAAGCTCCTCGTTATTTATCCTGCAAAAGCAACGCCCGCTGCGACCAGCGCATCAATGGCATCGTCGGTATAACCGGCTTCGCGAAGTATCTCGCGGGTGTGTTGACCCAAATGAGGTGCGGGTAAGCGTTGTTCGGGTGCGGTGTCTGACCAAGTTGATGGAATTTTTAAAGACGTGATCCGTCCTTCGGTGGGATGCTCGGTCTGCGCAAAAAAATTGATGGCATTTAAATGCGGGTCATTAAATACATCGGCCAGTGAATTCATGGGTGCTGCCGGAATATCGTGGCGCGCAAAACCGCTCAGCCATTCTTCTGTGCTACGCGTGGCCATTTGTGCACTCAACCAAGCGTACACTGCGTCGATATTTTCGATACGCGCAGTTTGCGTTGAAAAGCGCGCATCTGTGTTGAACATTTCGGGCTGACCAATCAGCGTAAAAAATCCACGCCATTGTTTGTCGTTGTAGACCAACACACAGACCCAACCGTCACGTGTTTTGTAGGGTCGTCGTTCAGTGGATAAGACACGTGCGTACCCTTCGCCAGGTAACGCTGGCACGAAGCTACGTCCGGCCAAATGTTCACCGAGCAAAGTTTGTAACATGCTCTCAAACATGGGGACATCCACGCGTTGTCCACGACCGGTTTTTTCGCGCGCAAAGAGCGCCGCACTGACCGCGTTGGCGACATGTAAGCCGACGGTGCGATCCACATACGTTGAAGGAACATAACGCGGCACCTCGGCACCGGATTGCTGCATCAACCACGGCACACCGACACGCGCTTGAATTAAATCATCGTATGCCGGCATAGCGGCATAGGGACCGTCTTGGCTAAAGCCAAACGCACCGACATAGATAATGCGTGGGTTCACTTCACAGACGGCTTCGTACGATAACTGCAAGCGCGCCATCGCTTGCGGTCGAATGTTATAGATCAGCACATCGGCATCGCGGGCCAATGCCAATACCGCTTCGCGACCGGATACTTGTTTTAGATCGAGCACGATTGATCGCTTGTTGCGATTGGTGCTGAGAAATACATGGCCCATCCCAGGGTGACGCATTGGTCCAGCGTGACGCATGACATCACCTTCACGCGTTTCGACTTTGACCACATCAGCACCGTAATCTGCCAAGAGCTGGGTGGCATACGGACCCATCACCACTGAGGTGAGGTCTAAGACACGTACACCGTGGAGTGGCCCACTCATGCGTTGAGCTTGCGCAGTAATTCGCGCGTGCGCTGAGAATCATTCGATCGCAATACGCGTGCTGCCAACAGCGTTGCTTCGGGCAAACTGGTTTTTAAAACGCGGTCTTTGATTTCGAGCAATTGCGCTGGATGCATCGAGAAATTGGTGAGTCCCATGCCAAGAAGTAAGCGTGTAAGCAGCGGGTCTCCGGCCATCTCGCCGCACACAGCGACCGGCACGTCGGCACGTTTGGCACGCAGAATCACGTTAGCCACCAGCTGGAGCACCGCCGGATGTAGCGGATCGTATAAATGCGCCACCGCATCATCGGTACGGTCGATCGCTAAGGTGTACTGAATTAAATCATTGGTACCAATCGATAGAAAATCGAGTCTGCGCATAAACATAGGTAAGGCTAGCGCAGCAGCAGGAATTTCAATCATGCCGCCGACAGGGACATCCGGCGCGTGCGGTACCTTGGCTTGTTGTAGGGTGGTGCGCGCTTGACGGATCAGCGCCAGCGTTTGATCAATTTCGTGGATATGCGCAAGCATCGGTACCAAAATGCGTACGTTGCCATAATGCGATGCACGCAAAATCGCACGTAACTGTGCAAGAAACATTTTCGGTTCAGCTAAACAGTATCGAATAGCACGCAAGCCTAAGGCAGGATTTGGCATTGGTGCAGGAGCGTCGGCGGTTGTTTGCAGTGCTTTATCAGCGCCTAAATCCAGCGTACGAATGGTGACTGGCTTACCTTCCATTGCCAGCACCACTTCGCGATAGGCTTCGAATTGTTCGTCTTCGCTAGGCAATTGACGCCGATTCATGAATAAAAATTCGCTACGAAATAAGCCAATGCCTTGCGCGCCACTTTCAAGAACTTGAGCCATATCGCGCGGTAATTCGATATTGGCAAACAACTCGATCGGTGTGCCCTCAAGCGTTTTGGCTGGAGTACTACGCAAGCGTTTTAATTTACGTCGCTCAAGATCAAACGCTGATTGTCGTAAGCGATACTCGGCCAGCACGCTGGCATCAGGATCAACGATGAGCACGCCTTGTACGCCATCGACAATCAGTAGATCGCCTTCACGAATCATTTGTCGGGCGTGATGCAAACCAACAATCGCCGGGATGCCTAAGCTGCGCGCAAGAATGGCTGTGTGCGAAGTGACGCCACCCAAATCGGTGACAAAGCCACCAAACGCATGCTCTTTAAACAACAGCATGTCTGCAGGTGATAAATCATGCGCAACCACAATTAATTCGCCTTCAGCAGACAAATCTTGCGGCGCAGTCCCAGGGTGTCCCAGCAAGGCTTTTAAGACGCGTTCAACCACTTGTTGAATATCGGCTTTGCGTTCGCGTAAATACGGATCATCAATGGCTTCAAACTGTGCCACCAACCGTTCCATTTGGCTGACTAATGCCCACTCTGCATTACACAACGTCTCGGTAATGAGCTGGCGTGGCTCGACCGAGAGTGCCGAGTCGTTGAGGATCATGGTGTGCAGATCAACAAAGGCAGCAAATTCCGCTGGTGCATTGGTGGGAATTTGTTGCGCGACTTCGGTTAATTCGGCGCGCACTTTTTCAAATGCTTGATCTAAGCGCGCAACCTCTCCCGGGACATCATCAGCAGGAATGTTGTAGTGCGCTACTTCTAGGCGTGCACTGGACACCAAGTGCGCGTGACCAATGGTGATGCCATTTGAAACGCTGTGACCATGCAGAACAAAATTCATTCGCCTTCACCGAAACGATCTGCAACCAATGCCGCGATCGCATCCAACGCAGCTTGCGCATCCACGCCTTCGGTTTCGATGTGAATGCTCGAGCCTTTACCCGCAGCCAACATCATCACACCCATGATGCTTTTGGCATTCACGCGTCGACCATTGCGTGATAACCACACTTCGCAATTAAATTTTCCTGCAAGTTGCGTGAGCTTGGCCGAAGCACGTGCATGCAAGCCAAGCTTATTGATGATGGGCAGTTCAGCGGCGGGCACGGCAAGGATCACTATTCACATGCACTACGCCTTCGGTGCCACCCAGAATGGCTTTTTCACGCACCGTGGCTAAGGGTGCTGCACGATAAGCTAACGCACGTACCAGCATGGGCAAAGACACCCCCGACACGCCCTCGACATTGCCTTCGGCCAATAGGCGTGTGGCAACATTGCACGGCGTTGCGCCGTAGATGTCCGTCAAGATCAAAACGCCATCCCCACCATCGACTTGATGCAACAAATTATTTGCATGCATAAACACCGCTTCAGGATCATCGTGTCCGGCTACTGAAAGATGCGCCACTTGTTGCAGCGGCTGGCCTAACACGTGACTAGCCGAGGCGAGTAAATCTTCGCCATAAGCACCATGCGTAATCAAGAGTAAGCCGATCATTGTTGTGACGCTCGTGCCTTTACTTGTTCTTCGAGCGCATCGACAAATAATGCAGCCACATCAAAGCCAGTTTGATCGGTGATTTCGCGAAAACAGGTTGGGCTGGTGACATTGACTTCGGTGAGGCAGGCGCCAATCACATCTAAGCCAACCAACAATAAGCCGCGCGCAGCAACAATCGGGGCAATGGTTTGCGCAATCAGGCGATCACGATCAGATAATGCGCGCGCTTCGCCGCGACCGCCCGCAGCCAGATTGCCGCGTGTCTCACCTGCTTTTGGAATGCGTGCTAAGGCGTACGGTACGACCTTGCCGCCGATCAGCAAAATACGTTTATCGCCATCGACAATGTCGGGCAGATACGCTTGCACCATCACACTGCGCGCCCCGCCGAGTGACATGATTTCTACGATCGCGTTGCGATTGGGGTCATCGCTTCGAATACGAAAAATATTTTCGCCGCCCATGGTGTCTAGGCGTTTAATCACCACATCACGTTGCGCGTCGATAAACGCATGAATGTGCTGTGCATCGCGTGTCACCAAGGTCGGCGCATTAAATTGCGCAAACTCAAGAATGGCGAGTTTTTCGTTGTGATCGCGCACCGCTTGCGGCGAGTTCACCACGCACGCGCCAGCGCGCTCGGCTGCGGAGAGTAGCCACGTTGTGGTGACATACTCCAAATCAAAGGGCGGATCTTTACGGTTAATCACCGCATCAAAGCTGCGTAGCGTGCGTTGCGAGGGTGTCCCGCATCGCACCCAATCCTCATCTTGATTGGTGAGCTGGATCGGCGTGACTTGCGCACTGATTTCGCCGGCATCGGCGGCGATGGCCGTTTGTTCGCATACCCACACGGCATGACCACGACGCTGTGCTTCGCGCATCATGGTGATGCTTGAATCTTTGTACGCCTTTAAAGAATCGAGCGGATCGATCACAAAGAGAAACTGCATGCACACTCCAGATCAGCAACCCCAAAAGATCAGGTTGCGTGCTATGTAACGATCGCGCTGCGTAGGGTGTGCAGCGATTACTTGACCGCTGACACCATGTGCTCGACAGCAGCCTTCACTTCCGCTTCAGACAGTGCAGCATTACCACCTTTGGCCGGCATGCTGCCCTTGCCACCAACCGCAGATTTAACCAGTGCTGCCAAACCAGTTTTAACGCGTGGCGCCCACGCATTTTTATCACCAAATTTTGGGGCATTCATCACACCAGCGCCATGACAAGCGGCACAGGCGCTTGCGTAGATCTTGGCTCCATCAATCGGGCCCGCGGCGGCAGGCGCACTGCCGCTTGGGGCTGCGGGTGCTGCACTCACAGCACCGGCCATTTCAACTTGTCCGACGGGTTGGATGCGCGCAGCAACCGCCTCAGGCGTGAGCGCGGCGGGATCTGGGGCTTTGTTACCGAGCACAAAGCTGACCAACATGATGATGCCGATCACTGGCACAACAAACGCAAGCACTACCACCGTAATTAACTGCTGCGGTGTTTTGATAAAAGCTTCGTGATCGTTGTGTGAAGAGCTCATGCAGCGTCCTTTAAAGCGAAAACAACGGGTCGTTCGGAAAAAATGATTTTAACGTGAAAGTGAAGACTTGGCGCCCTGTTCCAAGGTGCGTGGACGCTGGAATAGAAAAACGCTATTCTTCGCCGTCTTGCTCGCTGTGCCTTCGGCAAGGTGATGAGGCTGTCTCTTATACACATCTC
>CAWUMP010000157.1:0-6146 GCA_963923385.1 uncultured bacterium
GGTCTCGTGGGCTCGGAGATGTGTATAAGAGACAGGTGGAGCAACAGCGTGCCTCGCCTTGGCCGTATGAACATCGCGAGTTACTGGCAATTGCCACCTACGTGGGTACGCAATCCAAAGGTTTACCGATCACGCCTTCAAACGTCGAGGGGATGCAAGCACACCGCGATGCAGGACGTGCGCTGTTTCAGCAACGTCTGGGGCAACTGAATTTATCGTGTGCGCAATGTCACGATGCCCGTTGGGGCGCGCAGTTATCTGGAAATCCGATTCCGCAGGCTCATCCCACCGCGTATCCGTTGTATCGACTCGAGTGGCAAGCGGTGGGTTCGTTACAGCGCCGATTACGTAATTGCATGACAGGGGTGCGCGCAGAACCCTTTGCATTTGGTGAACCAGCGTTGGTGCAACTCGAAAGTTTTTTGATGTGGCGCGCGCGCGGGATGCCCATTGAAACGCCTGGCCTGAGGCCGTAACCAAGCGATCAGTCATGTCGTGAAGTGATCGTCACGACGTGTAAGCGCTGCGGTCTGCAGTTTTATGCGCCGCCGACCCAGTGTTCACGCAAGCTGCGTTTTAATACTTTACCAATCGCGCTACGTGGTAGCTCATCAATCACACGAACGCCGCTGACACGCTGAATTTTGTTGACGCGTTCGTTGATCCACGCTTGTAGGGCCGCGGTGGTGACATCAGCGGTGGTGTTTGTTCCGCGCCGGAGCACCACAAATGCCACCGGCGTTTCGCCCCATGCCTCGCTGGGTACGCCAACGATCGCGACGTCTTGCACGGCAGCGTGTTGTCTAAAAATAGCCTCAAGATCGCTCGGGTAAATGTTAAAGCCGCCCGAAATAATCATGTCTTTTTTTCGGTCCATCAGGGTCAAAAACCCATCGGCATCAAAGCAACCCACATCCCCTGTGCGAATAAAACGTTTGCCATCGGGTGCAAACCATTCTGCTTCGCGTGTTTTGTCGGGTTTGTTGTGATAGCCGCGCATCATGCCGCTGGAATGTCCAACGACCTCACCCAACGCACCTTGAGTCACTTCACATCCGTGATCGTCAATCAATCGAATGTCATGGCCCTTGGCAGCTTGGCCGACGGTGTGCAGTTTGTTGGGATGCAAATGCCCAGCCAAAATACATGTCCCACCGCCTTCCGTCATGCCGTAAAACTCCCACAAGCCACCCGGCCAGCGTTGTAGAACATCTGCTTTGAGTTCGGCACGAAACGGAGCGCTGGTACACAGCTTGGTTTGAAATGCACGCAGATCAAAGGTATCAAACTGTGGGTGTGACATTAAGCGTTGATATTGCACTGGTACCAACATGGTATGCGTGACGCGATACCGTGCCGCGAGCTCAAGATACTGTGTTGCCTCGAATTTGGGCATCAAGATAATTTCACCACCGTAGCCGAGTGTCGGAAAAAAACACACCAAGGTGGTATTGGAATACAGCGGTGTTGAAAGTAGTGTCACCGTCTGGGTGTTGTACCCATAGTCGGCACCACGCAGGACATGCGTCCAGCGCATGCTGTGGGGTTGCACGATGCCTTTGGGTGTGCCTGTGGTGCCAGATGAATAAATAATATTAAAGGCCCAATCCGGCTGAATGGTCACGGGCAACGGTGTGGCATTGCTCTCACCGAGCCACTCATCGATGTGCATGTGCTTTGGGCTGTCTTGCGTGAGCCCTTCTGTGGGTACATCTAACTGAATCCGTTTTCCCGTGATGCGTTGCGCCACCGGCAACAACGCCTGCGATACCGCTGTATCTGTAAAGACGATTTGCGCATCGGCATCTGCGCACATACCAGCCAGTTCTTCTGGGGTGCATGACGGCGCAAGTGGTGCCACGACCACACCAGCACGTAACGCACCCAAATACAACGCGGCGTAATTCAACGATGTGCCCGCACAAATCGCGATGGCTTGCTGAGGTAACACGCCATCGCGTTGCAAGGCGGCTGCCACGCGATCCATGCGCCTATCGAGCGCGGCGTAGTTCAGTGTGCTGTCGCCAAGACGTAACGCGATGTGTGTGGGTTGTGACACGGCATAGGCGCGAATCAAATCGGGCAACGTAGCAAAGTCGGCACGTAGCAAAGCGGTAGCTGTCAGCATGGGCGGGGGCAGAGCATGGCAAGAAGTGCATTGATTTTACGGCGCACCGTGTTGTGTCGACGAAAGAAATACGCTTGTTTCATTGGTGGGTTCGATGTGGCTGTTCCGCTCCGCGGATCGATGCACGCAAGTTCAACGGCTGGGATCACAATGGCGCCACGCGTATCTTTTAAGGTGATTGCATGGACTTGCAACTGGCGGGCCAAACCGCATTGATTACCGGTGGATCCAAAGGCATCGGACTGGCCGTGGCGCATCGTTTAGCCGCTGAGGGCGTCAAGCTGCATTTGGCAGCGCGTGACCATGCAGCATTAGATGCCGCTGCGCTGGCGTTGTGTTCAGCGCATGGCGCCGATGTCACGGTGCATGCATGTGATTTAAGCGTGCGCGGTGCAGCAGAAACATTGGCCGCTGCGTGTGGGGCACAGGTCGATCTATTGATCAACAACGCCGGTGCGATTCCCACCGGCGGGATCAGTGAGGTGGACGCCGATGCGTGGCGTCTTGGTTGGGACTTAAAGGTGTACGGCGCGATCGATCTGACGCGACAGATTTATGCGCACATGAAAACGCGCAAATCCGGCGTCATTGTGAATGTGATTGGTTTATTTACTGCGCGACCGGCTCGTTACATCGCTGGCGCGACGGCCAATGCCGCATTGCATGCGTTTACGCGTGCGATGGGTGGTCCGAGTAAAGATGATGGGATTCGTGTGGTGGGTGTGAATCCAGGCTGGATACGCACCGAGCGCATGATTGGCATGTTGCGCGCGCAAGCTGCTAAACGTTTCGGTGACGCCAATCGATGGGAAGAGTTGGTGCAAGGCCAACCGGCGCCCGGTGAGCCTGAGCACGTGGCCGATGTCGTGGTGTTTTTAGCTTCGGCGCGTGCCGCGCATGTGAGCGGCACGATGATCAATGTGGATGGTGGGGCGTCTGCGCGTGGTGGGTTGTAAGGCGAGGCGCGATTATTTTGCTGCCGCTTGTGCGGCTGTGCATCCGGTATAACGCGCCGGCGGATCTTCGATGTTGAGTTTGTTTTCTGCAATCGTCAGTTCGGTGTTTCCCGCGACGTAGCGTGCCTCGCCTTTGCGCTCTAAGCGCAATTGTCGTTCGGGGAGTACCAACCATACGCCATCGCCTTCGATGTTGCGCATGGTGACGCGTTTGCCACCCTCACACACATACTCGCCGGTGTTGGTGGGTTTACTCGTAAAGATGGATCCCATATTGCCAAAACTTGGCATCAACGAGCCCAAATCTAAATTCAAGCTGCTGCAAGCCGACAGAAAACACACGCAGCTCAATATGATGGCGAGCCTAGCGAACATCCCTGCGTCTCCTAAGCGATTGAACATCGCATCATGCCATCGCTGCGGGCGACTGTGTATTTCGCAGTGCGATCTGTCGCGCACGACGCAACAGTTCGGCGGTCAGGGCGAGGTGAATTAAGTTCCAACACATGCCGTTGATAAACGCAGCTGTGTAGCTACCCGACAGATCAAACACCACCCCACTCATCCAACCACCGATGGCCATCCCAAATACGGTGGCCGTGAGCACCATACTCACACGGCGTCCGGCTTCGCTTGCCGGAAAATAGTCGCGCACGATCAGTGCATACATTGGCACGATCCCGCCTTGAAATAAGCCAAACAATCCAGAGGCAACGTACAGCGCGGTCAGGCTCTCAAAGGGTAAAAACAGGGCTAGCGCGATGGTTTGTAATGCCGAGCCGACCAGCAGCGTTTTTAATGCGCCAATGCGATCGGCAATCCAACCCGAAGCCATCCGACTGACGATCCCAGCGCCAAGCATCAGCGCAAGCATTTCAGCACCGCGTGCGGTAGCAAATCCCAAGTCACTGCAATACGCCACGATATGCACTTGTGGCATCGACATCGCGATACAACAAGTGAGACCTGCAAATAACAATATCCATTGCAAGGTACGTGGGGATAAATCTAAGGGTCGTGCATCACTGCGGGACGTACTCAGCGCATGAATTTGCGTGGATGATTGAGCGTGCTGTGGTTGTAGTCCGATCGGTGCAGCGCGACGTAAACACCACGCCAGTGGCAACATACACACTAAACAAATCAGCGCAGTGAATTGATACGCGGTACGCCAACCATACATCCGCATCCAGTACTCAATGAGTGGTGGCCAGACGGTGCCGGATAAATAATTGCCACTCGCACAAATCGCGACGGCTAAGCCGCGGTAGCGAATAAACCAATGCGAGATGTCGGCAATCAATGGCGCGAACGTGCTTGATGTGCCAAAAAATCCAATCACCAGTCCTTGCACGACAACCAATTGCCACAAACTTTGCGCGTGACTGGCCAACAACAATCCAGCGAATAAACAGATCGCACCAATCATCACTGGGCGCATGACCCCAAAGCGATCGGTTAATCGTCCGGCGAGTAAGCCACCCAAAGTAAATCCCACCATCGTGGCGGTGTAAGGTAACGAGGCATCGGCACGCGAAACACCAAAGTCGGCTTGCATCACAGGTAACGCGACTGTTACGCCATACATGCCGGCACCACCCAAAGTCATGAGTAGCACTGCGGCGGCCAAGCGCCACCACGCATCCGCGGTATCAATGCGCTGGGCGTTGTGTCCTTGGATCAAGTCTTTTGCCAAGCGTCGCGCAGTGTGATTGTGCGATTAAACACGGGGGCGCCGGCTTGGCTTTCAATTTGATCTGCCACAAAGTAACCGTGACGCTCAAACTGAAAACGTGCTTCGGCTGGTGCGTCACGCAACGCAGGCTCGAGTTGCGCAGTGATCGTCTGGATTGAGTCTGGATTGAGGTCGTTTAGGTAATCGCCATCTTCACCGGGTTTTTCAGCACGAAATAAACGCTCATACAAACGCACCGTTGCAGCGTAGGCGTGTTTGACGCTCACCCAATGAATGTTGCCCTTCACTTTGTAGTTGTCCGCCCCTGGTGTACCAGAGCGACTGTCTTCAAAATATTTGCAACGCACGGTATCGGTTGCAGCGTCGTAGCCGATGCACTCGATGACGTAGCCATAACGCAGACGCACGGTGTTGCCCGGAAACAATCGAAAGTAACCCTTGGGTGGTGAGAGCGCAAAATCTTCGCGTTCAATCCAAAGTTCGCGTGTCATCGGCATGCTGCGTTTGCCCCAATCGGGATGTTGCGGATGATTGGGTGCGTCGCATCGCACCTCTAAGTCTTCGGGCCAGTTTTCAATCACCAACTTGATGGGGTCGAGCACCGCCACACGGCGCGGGGCAATGTCATTGAGATGCTCGCGCATGCAATCTTCGAGTACCGACAGATCGATCCACTGATTGGCTTTAGACACGCCAATACGTTCGGCAAATAGCCGAAAACCCTCGGGGGTGTAGCCGCGACGACGACCACCGGCCAAGGTGGGTAAGCGTGGATCATCCCAACCGCTCACATGATGTTCATCCACCAGCTGAATCAGTCGACGTTTAGACAGTACCGTGTTGGAAAGATTTAAACGGGCAAATTCGTATTGCTGTGGTAGCGGACGGGTGAGCAAGCCACCATCGGCCAGGTGATTAAGCAACCAATCATAAAACGGTCGTTGATCTTCAAACTCGAGCGTACAGATGGAGTGTGTGATGCACTCGAGTGCATCTTCAATGGGATGGGCAAAGGTGTACATCGGATACACATTCCAGGCATCACCAGTGCGATGGTGTGGTGCTTTGCGGATACGATAAATCGCCGGATCACGCAGATTCATGTTGGGTGAACGCATGTCGATGCGTGCACGCAACACCATACTGCCCTCAGCATGTAAGCCGGCGCGCATTTCATTGAGTAAGCGCAAAGATTCGGCTGCGGGTCGGTCGCGCCATGGGCTGTCTTCGCCGGGTGTGGTCAGTGTGCCGCGACGTGCGCGCATGTCATCGGCGCTTTGTTGATCGACGTAGGCCAACCCCTGTTGCACCAAATATTCGGCTGCGGCAAACATGAAATCAAAATAATCTGAGGCGTAGTACAGAT